>JAJTGB010000106.1 GCA_021298995.1 Comamonadaceae bacterium
GACTTGGTTGCAGGCTTCACCCCCACACGCTATAAAAATGGAACTGGCGTCAACGCAGCACAAGTTGATAACAATGTAACCTCCATTTCCTTGTCATTCAACATGCCTTTGTTTGCTGGCTATGCCACACAAAATCGCATCAAGGAGGCTCTGGCCTTGGAGGAAAAAGCGCGCTCAGACCTGGATGCCGCAGAACGCAATGTGGCGCAGTCCACTCGCACAGCGTTTTTTGGTTTGCTGTCGGGCATTGGTCAAGTCAATGCCTTGCAAGCTGCTGAAGCCTCAAGCCAGAGTGCATTGGATGCCAACAAGTTGGGTTACCAAGTAGGTGTTCGCATCAACATTGATGTCCTCAACAGTCAAAGCCAGTTGTTCCAAACCAAGCGCGATTTGGCCAAGGCACGTTACGATGTTTTGCTGGGTCAACTCAAATTGCGACAAGCTGCTGGGGTTTTGACCGATGCCGACTTGGCTTCGATCAATGCACTCTTGAATCCTTGATTCAATCCTTGATTCAAGCTTGGCTGGCTTGCAACTGTGCCAGCACTGCTTGAACGGTGTGGTGAGTCGCACCGCCATGTTGCTGTGCAAATTGATACGCATCGGCTGACTTCTGCGTTTGCAGGGGTCTGTTCTGAACGGTGTCTATGGCCAATTTCAAGGCCGCCGCCATGTCATCAGCACGTTGTGCTGCACCGGCAGATTCTGCGGCCTGTGAGGCCTCTGCAAAATTGAATGTATGGGGCCCCATCACGATGGGACAAGCGCATGCGGCTGCCTCAATCAGATTTTGTCCCCCTAGTTTTTCAAAACTACCGCCAAGCAAGGCGGCATCGGCGAGGCTGTAATAAAGCGCCATTTCGCCAAGGGAGTCGCCCAACAAAATCACAGAGGTGTCTTGAGTTGCTTCATTGAAATGCGCTGCCGATAACGAAGCCTCTTGGCTCCAAGTTGAACGTCTAGAAACTCTCAAGCCACTCGCTGTGATGAGGCTCTCAACTTGGCTCACACGTTGTGGATGCCTAGGCACAATCAACCAGTGAATTTGAACCTCTGGATGCTGCTTGGTGAATGTCTGCCAAGCAGCCAGCCACAAACTTTCTTCGCCTTCGCGCGAACTGGCCAACATGACCACAGGTGCGCTCAATTGTTCACGCCAAGAGCGTCCCATGGCCACTTGCGATGCATCAGGTTTGGCATCAAACTTCAAATTGCCAAAAACACCCTTGACAGAAGCCCCAAGAGATTTCAAACGCATGGCATCGTCTGGTGCCTGCGCACAGACGGCGCTCAGCCCCGCAAACGCAGGCTTCATCAATGACTTCCAACGCAGCGCTTGACGCATTGACTTTTCGCTCATGCGGGCATTGATGAGCATGATGGGAATGCGCTTCTCTTGGGCACTTTGAATCATTTGGGGCCACACTTCCGTCTCAAGCAACAAGCCAATTCGGGGTTTGAAAGCAGTCAAAAACCGATTGACCACTTCAGGTGAATCCCAAGCTTGCCAAACTTGCATGTCGCCGTCTTGTAACAATTTGAGACCTTCCTCGCGTCCCGTTGCTGTGCCATGGGTGAGCAACAATTTCATATGGGGCATGGCTTGTCGCAGACCTTGAAGCAAGATGGCCGCTGTGCGAGTTTCACCCAAAGAAACCGCATGAATCCAAATCCATTCCTTACAAGCACTCTGCTTGTAATGACCCAATCTTTCCTCTATGAATTGACCATAGAGCGACTCGGCTTGCGCACGCTTGCGCAGCTTTCGGCGCAACAGCGGTTGCGCCAAGCGCATGAACACGCCATAAAGCCAAAGTGAAAAGCCAGGCATCAACTAGTTCATCCGGAAAGGTCGGATGCAAGCCTCAATGCGCAGCGCTTTGCAAGCTGGCATCGGGCTTGACCGTTTTTAGCAAGGTCAGCATATCCTGCTCGATGCGGTGAAGTGCCGATTCTGTGTGGCCCTCAAAACGCAAAACCAATACCGGCGTGGTATTGGATGCGCGAATCAAACCAAAGCCATCCGGCCAATCGACACGCAAGCCATCAATGTCCGAAATTTCGGCTGGCGCCGCAAAATATTGGCTAGCCACTTTCAACAACTGCGCCGTGAGCACGTGGGGCTCTCCCTCTTTGCAAAGCACATTCAACTCTGGCGTGCTGAAGCTGGTGGGCAATGCTTTGAGAACAGCGTTGGCATTGGGGCTGCGACTCAATATTTCCAACAAGCGGCAACCCGCATAAGTGCCGTCATCAAAACCGTACCAGCGTTCTTTGAAGAAGATGTGGCCGCTCATTTCCCCTCCCAATGGCGCTTGTCCCCCTTCGGCCTCAATTTGTTTCATTTTGGCTTTGATCAGGGAGTGACCTGTTTTGAACATCAAGGCTTGACCACCCGCTGCGCGAATGGCAGGCGCTAAACGTTGAGAGCACTTCACATCAAACAAAATAGTGCCACCGGGTACGCGGCTGAGAACATCTTGCGCAAACAAATGCATCTGTCGGTCTGGATAAATGGTTTCGCCATCTTGGGTCACAATGCCCAAACGATCGCCATCCCCATCGAAGGCCAAACCCAGCTCTGCACCTGAGCTTTGCAATGTAGCAATCAGGTCTTTTAAGTTTTCAGGCTTGCTGGGATCTGGATGGTGATTGGGGAAATTGCCATCGACCTCACTGAACAATTCAATGACCTCGCAACCCAAGGCCTGAAAAATACCAGGCGCGCTGGCACCCGCAATGCCATTGCCAGAATCGATGACAATTTTGAGAGGCCGCGTGAGATGAATACTGGACACAATGCGCTCTATGTAAGCTGGCAATATATCAACCGCTCGAATAGAACCACCCGCATTGAGTTGCCATGATTCGTTTTCAATGATGTTTTGCAGGGCCTTGATTTCGTCGCCATAAATGGCCCTGCCACCCAAAACCATTTTGAAGCCGTTGTCATCTTTTGGGTTGTGGCTACCTGTGACTTGAATGCCACTGTCACACACTGTGTTGGCGGCAAAGTAGAGTTGCGGCGTGGTGGTGAAACCCACATCAATGACCTCTATGCCAACATCCACCAATCCGCGCATCAATGCTGACGATAGCTCAGGGCCACTCAAACGGCCATCACGACCCACCGCCACGGTGCGGCGCCCTTCTTTCAAGGCCAAGCTGCCAAAGGCCCGGCCCAAGGCCTGTGCCAGGGGTGCATCCAAGTTGCGCAGATAAGTGCCGCGAATGTCGTAGGCCTTGAAAATGGAGGCTGTAACTTGCATCGATGAATCCTTAGAATGAACGCGCGCTCGTTGGTGGGGGCACCGCTGAAAGTGAATGCGATTAACCGCTATTGTAGGTCCGACAGGCCCAAATCGGATACCATCAAAACATGCAATATCACCCTGAAACCTGCCGCAAAACCCTGCAAAGTCCATGGGGTTTGCTCACGTTAGCAGCCAACCCCAATGGGCTTTGTGGTGTTTGGTTTGAAAATCAAAAGCACTGCCCAGACACACAGTCTTGGAAGGTCAACAAACACGACCCCCTGTTGCTTCAAGCCGAGCAAATTTTGGAGCAATATTTCCAACACAATTGGCCGTCAGGCAGCTCCGCGCACATGGTTCTCAAAAAACTTCCGCTGGATTTAAGTGGTGGCACCGTTTTTCAGCAAGCTGTCTGGCAAGCTCTCCTAAGCATCCCGATGGGTCAGACATGCAGCTATGGCGAGCTTGCAGCGGCCATTGGCCGTCCTCATGCTGTCAGAGCGGTTGGAACAGCCATTGGCCGCAACCCCATCAGCATCCTAATTCCCTGCCACCGCGTTTTAGGAGCGCTAGGCCAACTCACAGGCTACGCAGGCGGGGTTTGGCGCAAGCAAGCCTTGCTCAAGCTTGAAAACGTCCATTTTTTGACCGAAGAAATTCAGCGCCCATGAGGGAGCACCCATGAGTGATCAGCAAGCAGGCGATTCGTCAGACTGGCGAATTGATTATTTGATGTTGGCTGCTTTGTGGGGCGCGTCATTTTTATTCATGCGAATGGGTGCAGCAGAATTTGGCCCCTTGGCAACAGCTTGGACTCGCGTGTGCATCGCCACACTTTTTTTATTTCCTTTGCTGCTTTGGCAAGGCCATTGGACCTTGTTCAAGTCCAAGTGGAAACTCATTTTGGGTTTCGGCGTTTTCAATTCTGCTTTGCCGTTTGCTTTGTTTGCCTATGCTGTGTTGCACATTTCAACCGGGCTTTCTGCCATTCTGAATGCTTCTGTACCCTTGTTTGCTGCTGTTGTGGCTTGGATTTGGCTGGGCGATCGGCTAAACCATTGGCGAATTACAGGCTTGTTCATAGGCTTTATCGGCGTCGCATTTTTGGCCAGCGACCAAACCAGTTTTCACAGCGCGTCCAACCCCGATGCCAGCACTTCGGGGCAGTACACAGCCATCGCGGCGTGCCTTTTGGCCACATTGTGCTATGCCATCTCGGGCAGTTTCACAAAAAAGCACATGCCCAACTTACCCCCTTTGGTCTCTGCCACAGGCAGCCAATTGGGCGCCAGTTTGGCACTGGCCATACCAGCACTTTGGGCTTTGCCAGAGGCGCTGCCAAGCACCCAAGCTTGGTTATCCCTTATCATGTTGGGTGTGGCTTGCACGGGTGTTGCCTACATCCTTTATTTCCGGTTGATCAACCGCGCAGGACCCGCCAAAGCACTCACGGTGACTTTTTTAATTCCAGTGTTTGCATTGATTTACGGCGTCGTTTTTTTAAATGAAACAGTGACGCTCAGCATGGTCTTTTTGGGCATGGTGGTGGTTTTAGGGACGGCCATGTCCAGTGGTATTTTTCCAAAATTGAAATGATCGAAAAATGATACGACGCAACTTCACTTCCAAAATCACTTTCAGCTTGCTTGCAGGCATTTTTCTGGGCGCCAATGCGCTGGCCCAAGGCACACCACCCAGTGTGCTCACAGGCACTCAGGCACCCATCAAGCTAATCGTTCCTTTCACCCCTGGCACAGGCATTGACCTGATTGCGCGCACAGTGGGCCCCAAACTTTCACAGCGCCTGGGTCGCCCCGTGGTCGTTGAAAACAGGGTGGGCGCGTCTGGCAATATTGGTACAGAAGCAGTGGTTAAGGCGGCACCCGACGGACAAACCTTGTTGGTCAGCGTCAACACCCTGGTCATGAACAGAAGCCTTTATGCAGGCCTGAGTTTTGATCCTGTGAAAGATCTAGCGCCCGTTATTTTGACCAGCTGGGGGCAGCTGCTGTTGGTCACACACCCCAAGTCCAACTTTAAAACTGCAGCCGAATTGGTCGCTCATGCCAAATCCAATCCAGGCCGCATCAACTACGCATCGCCAGGCGTTGGTACACCCCACCACCTGTCGATGGAATTGTTCAAAAGCACGGCGCAAGTGTTCTTAACGCACATCCCATACCGGGGCACTGCGCCAGCAGTGACCGACTTGTTGGGCGGTCAGGTAGACGCCATGTTCTTGCCTATTCACGTGGCCCTGCCACAAATTAAAGCGGGCAGACTGGTGGCCTTGGGCATTGGCAGTGATCAACGCCACCCTTTGCTGCCCAATGTGCCCACCTTGAGTGAAGCCAAAGCAGGCAAAGTGAATGTTGATATGTGGTACGGCATCTTTGCGCCCAAAAACACACCCAACGACATCGTTCAAGCCTTCAACAAAGAAATCAGAGCCATCTTGGCCAGTGAAGACGTTCAAAAAGCATTCCAGCCGCAAGGCATGGATCCTGCCAACAGCACCCCCGAGGAGTTTGGCAAGCTGGTAGAGCGCGACGCCAACCGCTGGGCCGAACTGATCAAAGTTCAAAACATCAAAGCGGAATGAGCATGAACATCGCCATTGTAGGAGGCGGCATTGCCGGCTTGAGTTTTGCATTGGGTCTCCACCAACGCGGCATTGACTGCGATGTTTTTGAAAGTGTGAACGACATCAAAGAGATTGGCGTTGGGATCACATTGCTTCCGCACGGTATGCGCGAGCTTGCAGCATTGGGCGTGCAAGATGCGCTAGAGGCAGTTGGCATTGAAAATCTTGAAAGTGTTTTTTATACACAGCACGGTCAATACGTCTACCGAGAAGCCCGCGGCCGTCATGCAGGCTACGCGCTGCCCGAAATTGGCATTCACCGAGGCAAGTTGCATCGCATTTTGTTTGATGCAGCGGTTAGCCGTTTGGGTGCCAACAAAGTGCACACGGGCATGCGTTGCACAGGTTTTTCCCAGAATGCCAATGATGTTCAAATTGATTTTGCAAACGCTCACACGGGTCAGCCAGTTTCAGTCAATGCACAAATTGCAGTGGCGTGCGATGGCGTGAACTCCGTCATCCGAAAGCAAATGCATCCCCAAGATGCGCTTTGTTTTGCGGGCATCAACACCTGGCGCGGCGTCACAGTTCATCCCCCCATTTTGACGGGCAAAAGCTATTTGCGCATTGGCACCGTCGAAGTGGGCAAGATGGTGATTTACCCCATCATTGACAATGTCGATGGCAAAGGCAATCAACTCATCAA
The DNA here is from genome assembly GCA_021298995.1 of Comamonadaceae bacterium. Lineage (GTDB taxonomy): Bacteria > Pseudomonadota > Gammaproteobacteria > Burkholderiales > Burkholderiaceae_C > Limnohabitans_A. Next base: position 6,545 of record JAJTGB010000106.1, read on the forward strand.
TTGGGTGGCCGAACTCCAAAAACCCAATGCCGCCATGAACGACTGGAATCGTCCCGGCGATCCTGCTGTGTGCGCAGAAATCTTCAAGGACTGGACCTTTGATTTCTTGAATGTGCCAGAACTTATCTTGAAAGCTGAGAAAGTTTTTGAATACCCCATGGTCGACAAAGACGCTTTGCCCTATTGGACGCAAGGCCGAGTGACGCTCATGGGCGATGCAGCCCACCCCATGTACCCCCGAGGCTCCAATGGCTCAGCTCAAGCACTCATAGATGCTCGCACTTTGGCTGAACAACTCAGCTTGCACAGCAAACCACAGGATGCACTCAAGGCTTACGAAGCATTGCGTTTGGCGCCCACGGCCAAGGTGGTCGAGACCAACCGCAATGTGCCACCCGACTTCATCATCATGAAGGCGCAAGAGCTCAGCGGCGGCAAGCCCTTTAGGCACATTGACGATCTGATTAGCCAAGACGAATTGCGCCAAATTTCTGACAATTACAAAACAGTGGCCGGCTTCGCTTTGACAAAGTGAATAGGCGTTTCTGAAATTGAATGTTGAGACTCGCCCGCTTCGGCCTTAGTTTGTCGCGCCCTCAATTGCCCGCATCCGCCTTCTACATCTTGCCCCGCTGAATTTCTGAGCTTGGTCAAAATGCCCTGCCTGTGAAGTGAGCGAGCTATTTCAGCCGCTCGCTCCCAAGAGGGCCGATTGAAGGGCAAATCGTCTACGGCGTTGTAAGGAATCATGTTCATGAGCGCATATTTGCCCTTGAGCAGGCGAACGATACCCTCTATTTCCTCTTCCGTGTCATTGACGCCTTGCATGAGTGTCCACTGGTATTGGATGGGATAGCCGGTTTGTTGGGCATAAATTTCTGCAGCTTCTACCAACTCCTCTGGGCTCATCTTGGGCGCGCGCGGCAGCAATTGCGCGCGAAG
>JAJTGB010000107.1 GCA_021298995.1 Comamonadaceae bacterium
CCTGCTTCACCGGTCAAAATGGGATTGTTTTGTCGCCTGCGCAAAAGAATGTCAATGATCTGCCTGATCTCAGCATCGCGTCCACGAACGGGGTCAATCTTTCCCTGCCTGGCCAAGGCCGTCAAATCAATCGTGAACTGATCTAAGTTGGGCGTCTTGGAGTTTCCAGCCTGCGTGAGGCTGGGCATTTTTGCAATAGGCGGAGATCCTGCAGAGGCTTCTGCACTTGTCAAGGCCTCTGCCGTGGCTTGCCCAGCGTCCTCATTGGAGTCCTTGAGCAATTCAGCCAATTGGATTCGCAACTGATCCCTGGGTATTTCCAAAAGCAAGGGGGCCACTTCAAATGTCACACCCCTGACCGTGTCTTCTTCCAACAAGGCCAACAAAACCGTTCCCGAGCGAACTTGCTGCTGGCCCAGCAACACGGAACTCGACAACCAAGCCTCTTGAAACAGAGGTGCAAAAACACCAGACATGGCTGGCGTGCCCTTGTTGCCACGCTTGAGTTGGTCCAAGCGCTGCTGCAATTGGGCCATGACCTTGCCGTAATCAACGCCAAAATTCTCCAAGAGGATTTCTACGTCAGGAGCTTTCCCCTCCATCAATTTATATAAAAAATGCTCCAACTCGACACTGAAATGCGATTGCCCGCCACAAAGCTCTGCGGCCAAACGAATGGCTTGTTTGCATGTGGGGTTGAGTTTGGTCAGTAAAGTTCTGAGGTCAATTTTCATGGGGCATATCTAATTTTTGAGGCATCAAGCTTTGATGCCTTTAGCCTCTGTCGACTTGTCTGCCAACCAAAACCGACTGGGACTCAAAGAACGCGTCACAGATGCACTGTTTTCTGCCACTGGCGCGGCACGGGCCAGCCAAGCGGTCAAGCCCAAACGGGGCCCTTGCGCACCCAATCCAGCCGGTTTGAAATATCGATCTTTGAGGTGTATTTGCAAACAAACGCGGTAATTCGAAGATTGATGCTGCTGGACCAACCATTTGAGTTTGCGATGACAACTTTCACCTGGCAATAGTTTTTGATAAGCCTGCGGCGTGAGGTTTTTGGCCTGCAGCAAGATGCCAGCACCCTGATGCCATGCCCTGATACCCAATGTGGCGTTCACACCCAGTTGAGCGGCGGATTTGTTCTTCAAACCCCTGCCTAAGCTGGCCTGCTCTGAAGGATCAATGAGAAGCCACTCCCCAAAAAATTGTTGCGCTTCAAAACGAATGCCCAATCGATCTTGCAGCATGGCCAACAATGAACTCATGGACCGGGGTGCCGCACCCATTAATGCGGCATGCTGGAGCCAGATGGCTTCTTCATTCACCGCTTTTTTTTCTCTGAATCCCAGACTGGCCGATGCATCAACAAAACGCAACAAGGGCATATCGGCCAAGTGGCGCGCCCCCAGAGAAAGGTGATACTTCTGCTTGGCTTGGAACAAGAGATGCAATAACCGGTGGTTGAACACGTCCATAAAGTCAACCGGCGCATGGTCTTTATTGCGACGACTGGCCAAAAGCATTTCAGTGAAGACCAGTGGCAGTGGTCCGCGCGACCCGGCCAAACACATCAAAGAGGTATATACCTGATAGGAGCCGGAATCTTCCGGCCGTATGGACTGAATATCTCCAGCAGGAAACCCAAGTGTGATGTCAGACTTAAAGCGGACCGGGTGGTCACTCGGCCCCCAGCTGGCTGTGTCACCCTGCCCCAGTGCAATGCGCTCGAGCAAACTGGCGGCTTGGAAAAGACCAAATTGAAATGGATCTTGCTTGAGTTGGGTGATCAAATCAGACATTGCCAACCTGCCATGGGTGACCAGACGCGACGCACTTCACCATTGCGCATCAAACCCAATCGGGTGTAGGAATTGGCCGTGGTGTAGAGCGCGAAAAACCGGGCCAGAACGCCAGCCAAAATAAGTGTAGACCCGCCCACAAATGCCTCTTCGTCCAAATCCAACCATATGTCATTGCCAACACAGTGGCCTCGCCAGGTTTCACGGCCGATTCTGGCAATCGAGGGTTTTGCGCGAAGTGACTTGATGCCCCGGACTTGACTTTGGTTTTTTGCCGCTTCACCTGCAAACAGAAAAAGCAACTGCCGTAATTTTTCAGCCCCTTTACCGTCTTCAATCAAAGAGTGGTGGTTGAGTCTGAGGATTTCTATCAGTGAAAAAACGGATTTTGAAGAAGTCAAAGCATCCTTTTGAGAAACAGGTTCATACAAATTACTCACTTGAATACTGGAAGATATAGACTCGCCAATCAGTCTGGCCCCTGCAGGCACCAATTCGGCCATTTTTCGATTGGTACACATCAGCTTGGCAAACAACACAGGCTCGGCAGGGGTTTTGCTGATGTTGGTTCGGTCCACAAAGCTGATGAAAACATCAGAGCCACTCATGCCCGGCCTCAGGGACTGATCTCGGCGCGATGTCCAATACATCTCCTGTCCACCCCCCATAAAACGCTCAGCAGCGAATAAGTTGGAAACCATCTGTGGATGCTCAGCTTCAGGATCAGATGCGATTACCGCTTCAATCGAATGAATTTCATGTGAAGTCTCTTTGTGGTGATCTGGCACCAATAAATATTCGTGATCGCGCCGCTCAAAGGTGATGGGCTCACTTGTTTTGGGGAACAAATTGATGATGGGGACACAGCCAATCTTGAAGGTATTTTTGTTGACCGAGGCCAGCACCTTGACTGCTGATTGAAAGGCAAATTTGATCGTGAATCGATTGCCCTGGCCCAAGCGCCCAGCCAATCCATGGAGATCGAAAAATAAAAATTTGGCAGGAAAAGAAAAATACTCTTGCAACAAATTAAAGGCGGGATGAATATTTCCTTTGGATGGCAACACCTGATCATCCGGGGCATACCCCACTTCAACCAATTGCTTGAGTGGGATTACTGCCAATCGCTTGCCGCTGGAATCTGCAATTTCAATGCGCTCCAGATTGGCCACCAACATATCATGCAAAGGCATGGTGGTCATGAAGTCACCACTCAAGTGCAAGCGCAGAAAATCCAGTTTGAGCTCGGACACATCCACACCGGCATGGGTCGCAAAATTCAAGCAGAGTATTCGGTTGTCCTCAAGGGCGGTATCCACGATGCTCAAGGGCCACAGCTCAGTATCCCAAGATGTTTGAAAACGGCAGGTATGGCCAGACGAGGCGGGGGCTTGAAGCATGGTTTCGCGCGGCACTTTCAAGCCAGCCATGACTTTGCCCTGTGTGGCATCCAATCGCATATGCACCACGCTCATCGATGGCGAGGGTTGGGTCAAATTCGGGCAAATGTTTTCCAAAACCGCCATGGCAGCCATTGGAAATTCACGATCAATTTCACGTTGAACCCTGGCTGTTAAAAAAGCAAAAGACTCTAAGAGTCTTTCTGTATGCGGATCTTTTGATTCCGAACCATTGAAAGACAAGCGCTGCGCAACTTTTGGATAGCGTTGCGCAAAATGATCGCCACTCTCACGCAGGTATGACATTTCCCGGCGGTAATAGTCAACCAAGTCGTCTTGAAGGTTCACCATGGAAAAGCCATTTCGTTAAACAGCTTCCGGTTGTACAACCAATTCCACCTGTCCCGGGTGAAGGTGAAATGAGGGTGCAAACCTCAACATTTGTTCGCCAAACACCACTGCCGCCTGGATTTCCACCATCACAGACTTGGTATCTGAGGGGTGGGCCAGGGCCTTGACACGCACCTGCTTGAGCCTGGGCTCAAAAAGTTTAATCACTTGCTGAACCAGTTGCTCCATCTTGAGCAAGTCCGTTTTTGAGCTGGGCGATAAGGTATTGGTTGCTGGCAAGCCATAGTTCATCACATGAGCTTGGCAGTTTAAGAATTCATCAATCGTCAAATCACATCGTGTGTTGAGCAGCCGAAACAGGTCCAAAAGCAACGAGGACTGAAATCCCTTGGCATCCAAATGAATGCCATTGCCAATCGTAAAGTCAACACCACAAAGTCGGTCAAACAAAGGGGCGATGGAAGATGGGGCGGTTCGGGTCGACATTTCAAAAAATTTCTAAGCAAATGAGCAACCCGCAAAACCACCCCTTTTCCGCGGTGATCAGTCAGATTTCATGGTTTCAAGATTCCAGTTCCACGTTGCGGTACCCTTTTGCGTGGAATCGCTCTTCTGCTGGGTGTAGTCACACTGAATTTTTGTGAAATTGATCGAGAAAGAGTCAGAGGGAATGCCGCCACCACCCGATGTGCTGATATTGGAAATCATCCCATTGGTCATGGTGTAAGTGAAGAAGTTCATGTAGGTGCCATTTTCAACACGACCCACATTCAACTTGATGGTGCCCAGCTTGCTGCCTTGGGTACAGGCTTTGTACAAAGCGGTGGTCGACAAGTCAGACATTTTGGTGAAATTCAACTCAGACAAAATAGGCCGACCAGCGGTTCGCTCGGTTTTTGCACTGTCTTGTTGTAGTGGGATGGAGGCACTGTGCGAAAAAGAGCTGACCACAATTTTGTCAGCATAACCGGTGATGGTCGAATTACCAGGAATGCTGTCAATGCATAAAATCAGAACGTCAGACATTTAAAACTCCAATTTAAAAAAGGGCAAACCCGCAAGGCGGGTTTGAAATCCAAATCAAGCAGCAGAGGCTGGCAACTCGGCGACCAATCGAATGGAGGTGGTCAACTCTTCCATTTGAAAGTGTGGTCGCAGGAAAACGGTGGCTTGGTAAGCCCCGGGACGACCCGGCACCTCAACCACATCAACCCTGCCTTCGGCCAATGGAAAACGGGCTTTTTCACCTTGGGTCGCATTGGCATCGAGCAACACATACTGCGACAACCACGTATTGAGATAGCTCTCCACAGAATCCTTGGTCTGGAAGCTGCCGATCTTGTCGCGCATGATCACCTTGAGGTAATGCGCAAAGCGTGAAGCGGCCAGCACGTAAGGCAATCTGGAGGACAAAGCCGCATTGGCATTGGCAGTGTCGAGGTTGTAAACACGGGGCTTGTTCGTGGTCTGGCCACCAAAGAATGCGGCAAAGTCAGAGCCCTTGGAGTTGACGATGGATATAAAGCCCAGATCGTTGAGCTCTTTTTCACGTCGATCAGTGATGGTGACTTCGGTCGGGCACTTCAGCACGGTATCGCCATCATCTGTCTTGAAGGTGTGTGCTGTCAGGCCTGAAACCTTACCGCCACCCTCAACGCCCCGAATCGCTGTGGTCCAGTTGTATTTGGCAAATGCATCGGTGATGCGCAGACCCAACTGATAGCATGAATTGCCCCAAAGGTATTTGGAGTGATCGCGGCCGTCCACATCTTCTTCAAAATTGAAGCTGTCAACCGGCTTTGTCTTGGCACCATAGGGCAAGCGAGCAGCATAGCGAGGCAAGACCATGGAGACATAACGCGAATCTTCTGAGTCGCGGAAGCTGCGCCAGGTGGTCAGCTCGGCACTCTCAAAAATTTTGGACAGGTCACGGGGCACACCCAGATCGGTGAACGACGTCATGTCGAACATGGTCGGGGCGACTGCAGTGATAAAGGGCGTGTGGGCAGCCGCAGCCACTTTGGAGATGCGCTGCAACAAAGCCATGTCTTGGGGGTGGCGACCAAAGTAATAGTCGCCAATCAACAAAGAATAAGGATTGCCACCGAAGGTACCGTACTCTTCCTCGTACACCTTCTTGAACAAAACGCTCATGTCGTGGTCAACTGCCGTCTCCAAATCCTTGAGCAACTCTTTCTTGGTGACATTCATCAACCGCAGCTTCAAGGTGGTACTGGTTTCAGTGCCAAACACCATGTCTCGCAAACCAATCCAAGACGACTCAAGCGCTTGGAAATCAGGGTGATGCATGATGGCGTTGAGCTGATCGGTCAAAATTTGATCGATCTCAGCGATGCGCTCATTGATCATCGCCACAACGCCTTTGTCAGGCGCACTTTTCATGCCTTCGTCCAAAATTTGGGTTGCAAATTGACCCAACAGTTTCTTGGCATACACGCTTTGCGACGGCTCTGCAGCCATTTTTCCTTCTTGGATGATTCGGTCCAAGAGACTCAATTCATCGTTTTTAACCGCATCGGCGCCGACGTCTGAAGAAGATTTTTTAGTAGCCATTGTTTATTCCGTTTTCTAAAACCATTGAAGGGGTTATTTGTCTGCGGGTTAAGCAGCGGCTTCGGCGGTTTCCCCATCCGACGCTTCGGTGGAGCCCTTCAACTGCTTGAGGTCTTCCGTGTTTTGCAGAATGTTTTCAAGCAATGCGTCCAGCTCATCATTGCCGTCGAGTTTGCCCAACAGATCACGCAGCTGTTGACGGGCTTCCAACAAACGAGCCAGTCGTGGGATCTGATTCACGATGGACTCAGGCTCGAATTGGTCAATTTGGTTGAAATGAAGCTCAACTTTGAGGTTGCCTTCGCCCTTGAGGGTGTCTGGAACAGATATGTCCAATCGGGGCGCAATTTTGGTCATCACGTCATTGAAATTGTCGCGATCAATTTCAACAAACCGACGCTCTTTGAACTTTGGCAAAGGATTCTCAGGCTGGCCCGAGAGATCTGCCATCAGTCCAACGACCAAAGGCAATTCCTTTTTCTCAAACGCATTACCAATTTCAACGTCATAGGTAATTTGTACCCGCGGAGGACGATTGCGACCCACCCATTTCTGCAGACTATCAGACATTTATGAACCTCATGAAAAGTGCTAAGGAAAACCTGACCAGGAAAAAATGTCGACCCCAGGCCAACATCCCAGGCATGTCAGCAAACGTTGACGCATACCACGGTTGGGCTGGCAGTTTAAGTGAGATTTACGGACATTACAATGATTTACTTGATTTTCTTAAAAAATAATTAAAGCTTTTAGAAAATCGTAAAAAATGATTTATTCAATATTATTAAACAATATTAATTACAAAAATAAGGTGAAGAAACCAAATATCAATGAATTAAAAATCAAAGTCGTAAGAACTGTTTTATTTTTTCCCAAAATGAGCGCTCAGGTTGATCAAAAGTTCTCATGGGCTGGCGTTCTGTTGGGGCTGGGTTGGGCTGGGTTGGCGCGTCCGCCCGCGGCTCCGTCGGACGAGTCAATGGATCCGAAAGCGGATTGCTGGGGTTGCCGGGTAGAGAGGTTTTGTCTTGGCTGAGTGGCGCGCTCTGCCCCAATTCGGTCAATGGAGATGCTGGCTTGGCAACCGAGGGCAGCGCTTGAATGCCGCCTGTTGGGTCGGGAATGACAACTGCAATGGGCTTGACCGCTTCGGCCACTCCTGAGAGCTTGGGCGACTCTGGCAAGTTGATGGGTGCAGCGGCCATTGCCACAAGATCAACCGCCGGCACAACCAACGATTCTTTGGCCAACGCCTCTTCAGGGTTTTCAGTGGCGTTTTCAGGCGTACTCGGGTCTTTGGCCAACGCTGGCTCGGCCGGTGTGGCGGCA
>JAJTGB010000108.1 GCA_021298995.1 Comamonadaceae bacterium
ACCTGTGGCACCAATGGGGTGTCCCAAAGAAATACCGGAGCCATTGGGGTTGACCTTGGCGGGGTCTAGGCCCAAATCGCGTGTGACGGCGCAAGCCTGAGCTGCAAAGGCTTCGTTGGCTTCAATGACATCCAAATCGTTCACGCTGAGGCCTGCTTTTTTGAGGGCCAATTGCGTGGCGGGTACAGGGCCGATGCCCATGTACTTGGGGTCAACGCCCGCATGCGCATAGGCCACCAAGCGGGCCATCGGTTTGACGCCACGCGCTTTGGCCACACCAGCTTCCATAAGCACTACAGCCGCTGCCGCATCGTTAATGCCAGAGGCGTTGCCAGCCGTGACGGTGCCGTTTTCTTTCAGAAACACAGGCTTGAGTTTGCCCAACTCTTCCATGGTGCAACCGGGGCGGAAGTGCTCATCGGTTTCGTAGGCCACTTCGCCTTTGCGCGTTTTGAGCATGACCGGCATGATTTGGTCTTTGAAGTAGCCGGCTTGTGTGGCGCGCTCTGCGCGGTTGTGGCTTTCAACAGCCAGCTTGTCTTGATCTTCTCGGGTGATGCCCCACTTGGCTGCAATGTTCTCAGCAGTCACGCCCATGTGAATGGTGTGAAATGGATCGTGGAGGGCACCCAACAACATGTCAATCATTTTGGTGTCGCCCATGCGTGCGCCAAAACGGTTGCTTAAGCTGGCATAGGGCGCACGGCTCATGTTTTCTGCACCGGCGCCAACAGCGATGTCTGCGTCGCCCAACATGATGGACTGGCTGGCTGAGATGATGGCTTGCAAGCCAGAACCACAAAGACGGTTCACGTTGAATGCAGGCGTACCCTCAGAGCATCCCGCATTGATGGCGGCCACCCTAGACAAGTAAAGGTCCTTGGGCTCGGTGTTGACCACATGGCCAAACACCACATGACCCACATCCTTGCCATCGGTGTTGGCCCGCTTCAGGGCTTCCCGTACCACTTGTGCACCCAATTCGGTGGGGGCGATGTCTTTCAGACTGCCACCAAAGGTTCCAATGGCGGTGCGCACACCGCTGACAACAACAACTTCACGGCTCATCAAAATCTCCTTCGAATTGAAATGAATATAACCCCAAATATTGACCCAAAAACACGACAGGGAGCTGACAAAAAATCTCTTTTAAAAAATCTCTTTGAAGCCACGCCAGATCTTCAAGCGTCTCGCACGTCACTCACAGGGTTGCTGCCAAAGTCTGCACGCGCCAGGTAATTCAAAATTCGCGTTGCAGCGTCCTTGGGCGAGGTCAGTAGACCTGTTGATTTGAGTTGTTGAAAGCCACTTTGATCTGGAAATTTATCAGGCGCTGCACCGCGCAATTGAATTTGCATGTCGGTATCGATCACGCCGGGTGCCAAGGATGTCACTTTGGCGCCATAGGGCTTGAGTGCTTCATCGAGTGCCAAGCAGCGTGTGAAGTGGTCCATGCCTGCCTTGGCGGCACAGTAAGCAGCTTGCGAAGCCATAGCGCGCCGGCCCAAACCGGAGGAAATATTAACCACTTTGCGCGGCATGGACCAGTTTTCTGTTGCGCCTAAAAATGCAGCGCACAACTGCATGGGCGCTTCCAGGCCAACGCGCAAAGCCATGGCCAAATTGTGAGGCTCGGCCTGACTCAAAGGGCCAATGTTGGGAATGACGCCCGCATTGTTAATCAGGGTGGCGCTGGCATAAGCTTTGGCGTCTTGCGACTCAAGCCACTTCTGAAGGGCCAAACTGGCCGTGGCACCATCGGCCAAATCGTGCGTCCATTGTTCCAATTTGGCACCTGCTTTTTGCGCACTTTCATCAAGGCTTGCTTGTTGGTTACGTGAAATGCAAATGAGGGTGTTGCCCGCTTGCAGCAGCTGCTCTGCAATGGCCAAGCCCATGCCGCGCGAACCACCCGTGAGAATATAAAGATGCTGAGACATGTTTTCTTTCTTTTAAAAAGGGACGCTACTTTCGAAAACCATCCATTTTGCCGTAACTGGGTGCTTCAATTGCAATTCACGGGCATGCAGCAGCAAGCGAGGAGCTTTGGCTAATTCTTCGGGCGAAGCGTACAAGGCGTCGCCCAAAATAGCGTGTCCGATGGCCATCATGTGAAGGCGCAATTGATGGGTTCGACCGGTGATGGGTTTCAACTCAACACGGGTAGCGTGGTCTAGGGGCAAGGCTTGCTTGACGCGCCATTGCGTATGACTTGGTTTGCCTTGTTCCCAGTCCACTTTGCTGCGAGGTCGGTTGGGCCAATCGATGATCAGTGGCAATTGAATGTCGTGCCAAGCCTCTGAAATGCTGGGCAAACCTGCCACGATGGCTTCGTAGGTTTTGTGCACCTCTCTGAGCGCAAATGCTTGACTTAAACAGCGCTGAATATCGGGGCCTCTGGCCATCACAACGAGACCCGACGTGGCCATGTCAAGGCGGTGGACGGTGAGGGCATCGGGCCATTCTTGTTGGGCTCTGCTGATCAAGCAATCTTGTTTGTCTTCGCCTCGCCCTGGCACACTGAGTAAACCTGAAGCTTTGTTCAGAACGATGATTTGATCATCCACATAAACCAAATCCAAAGCAGACATGGCTTACTGGCCTTGGAGTGCGCGAATTCGATTTACTTGCAGGGGCGTGACCTCTGCCGCTTGGTGGCCCCACTGAGTTCGCAAGTGGGTGAGAACGGCCGCAATTTCTCGATCGTCAAGTTCGAGGATGTAAGGCGGCATGCCATATGGCCGTGGGTTCAGTTGCGTGGCGGCAGGGTAGCCGCCATACAAAACGGTTTGAACCAAATTGGTCGGGTCATTCAAAAGAACGGCGCGGTTGTTGGCAAGTGCAGGATAGGCGCCAGGCACGCCTTGTCCTTGAGCTTGGTGACACTGCTCGCAATGCTGTTCGTAGATTTTGGCGCCCTGGCTTAACACTCTGACTGAAGTGGTAGATTTCTTCATTGATTCGTAGGGGGCTTTGAGCGCAACTTGCGACGATTTGCTGGCCATGTCTTTGAGGTAGGTGGCGACTGCAGTCAAGTCCGAATCGGGCCAGTGCTGCGTGCTGTGTTGAACCACTTCAGCCATGGGGCCACTGGCAATGGCTTGATCGTTTTGGCCAGCCTTTAAAAAATATGCAATGTTTGCCACACTTTGAGCAGCCAAGCCAGTTTCTTTTGCGCTTGTGAGTGAAGGCGCATACCAATTGAGGACCGGCAAAAGTCCCCCCGAAAAATCATTGACTGCTGTCAATGCGCCCCATGAATTTCGTTCGCTGTCAATGCGCCCCATGAATTTCGTTCGCTGTGACAAGCTGCGCAATGTGCCAAGCCTTGGGCAATGTAAGCACCCCGATTCCATTCAGCGCTCTGACGAGAATCAGAAACATAAGTGCCGGGTGTGAAAAACAAACTCCGCCACACAGCAATGGCCACAGAGGTGCCATAGGGCCAATCCAATGTCTCGGAGGGTTTGGGAATCGGTTTGGCATTGGCAGCTGCAGGCAATTTTTTCAAAGCCGCCAAGAGGGCATCACTGTCTTCGCGTGTGATGAGGGTGGTGTGTTGGTAAGGAAAAACGGGCGTGAGCAATCGGCCATCTTTGGATTTGCCGTGGTGCAATGCACGCCAAAAATCTTGGGTGTTCCAATGGCCAATGCCGTGCTGTGAATCGGAAGTGATGTTGCTGCTGTAGACCTTGCCAAAGGGCGTCTGAAAGGCGCGGCCACCTGCGCCAGGTTCTGCGCCACGATCGGTGTGGCACGCGATGCAATTGCCAAGGATTAAAAGCTGTTGGCCTTTGGCAACCAGTGCTGCATCACTCAGACCACTGCTGTTGTTGGTTGTTATGGCGCTGGTCCAAACATCTTGGTGGTTGTCAAGCAAGACGGCGGTGCCCAAGAGTCCCACGATGGCCAGCCACAGGATGGCCAAGTTGCGCCAAAAATGAGTCGGAAACTTCACGGCTGCACCTTCGAGAGTTCAGGTGCGCTGCCGCAACGCCAAGGGGCTTTGAGTGGCTCTGCTATTGTCAGGGCAGGTGAAGATTTCAAGGGCATGTTTTGCGTGGACAGCCAAGTGGCCACAGCCACCAAATCTTCTGAATCAAGACGCTTCACAATATCGCGCATGCAATCGGGGGCTGCCGCTTTGCGCTGCAGGGTTTGCCAAGCGCCAAGTTGGGCGTTCAAATAATCGAGCGGTAAACCCAAGAGGCCTGGCACATTGGCTTGCACGCCTGTGAGTTGAGCACCATGACAAGTGTTGCAAGCCGGCACACCGCGACTGCTGTCACCTTCCAGGGCCAATTTTTGGCCGAGCTGTAACACGCGATCCGATGCGCGCTCTTTGGGTTGCACGGCGGGCGGATAAGGCAACTTGAGGTTGGCAAAATAAGCTGCCATTTCTTGCAGGTAGGCATCGGACAAGGGGTCGACCAGGCGGGTCATGAGGTTGTAGTGGCGTCTGCCTTCCTGAAAGTTTTTCAGTTGGTTGTACAAGTACCCAGAAGGCTTGCCGGCAAGTCGAGGGTAGTAGCCATCGGGGCCTGCGCGGCCTTGTTCGCCATGGCAGGCCGTACAGGCGCGGGTTCGTTCTGCCATGTCGTCTTTGAAAGATTTGCCTTGAGCCAATGCTGCTTGAGAAACCAGGAAAAGAAGGCCGGCTGACAAACACAAGAACAAGACCTTGGGTATTTTGGGCAGTTGCCAAGAGAGAAATGCAAAATTCAAGGACATGCCTCAAAGATACCCTGAAAACACCCCCTTCAATGGCTCTGCCCCGATTGAAATCCAGAGAATTTCAGTTCAGGCGACAATCAGGGGTTTTGTGACTCTTTATTTCATTGCTTATGTCTGATTTTGAAGTTCGATTTGCCACCAAAAAAGAGGCGGCTGAAGTAGCGAACCTGCATTTGATCGCCAGCCGTGCCGCCTATGCAGGTCAAGTGCCTGATGCGCACTGGGATGCCACCCCCATGGCCAAGCGAGTGTCCTACTGGAAAGAGGCCATTGAATATGGTGAGCCCCAAGTGCTGGTGGCCTTGGAAGGCGACAGCATTGTGGGCTTTGTGGGCTACGACCGCTCGCGTGACCCCAAGTCTAAAAACACCACAGGTGAAATTTGGGCCATTTATGCCGACCCCGATCGTTTGGGCGAAGGTGTGGGCTTGGCTTTGTGGGACGCCGCTCGCGAAGGTTTGCTTGAAGAAGATTGCACCGATGTCACCATCTGGGTGCCTTTGCTGAACGAACGCACTGTGCGCTTTCATGAACTCGCTGGCTTTAAGCGTGAGATGAACACCGCACGCACTGTGCCGATGGGCTCGGTCAAGGTTGAAGAAGTTCGAATGAAGCGAGCCCTGACCTAAAACTTTGGCCTCCATGAAAATTTTGCTGGCCCCCATGGAAGGGCTGTTGGACCACAGCCTGCGTGACACGCTTACTCGTGTGGGCGGCATCGATTTGTGCGTGTCTGAATTCATTCGCGTGACAGATGCCGTGCTCCCCAAAAGAGCTTTCTATCGGGTGGTGCCAGAGTTGTTGAATGAGGGTAAAACTTTGGCGGGAGTCCCTGTTAGAGCGCAATTGTTGGGCTCCGAGCCTGAAGTGTTGGCGGCCAACGCAGCGCGCTTGGCCAAGCTCAACCCAGCCGGCATTGACCTCAATTTTGGGTGCCCTGCCAAAACAGTCAATCGCCATCGCGGAGGTGCGGTGCTTTTGGATGAACCTGAATTGATTGGCCAAATTGTGGCGGCGGTGCGCCGTGCCGTACCGCCGAATGTGCCCGTCTCCGCCAAAATGCGTTTAGGGTTCAACGATGATTTGCGCGCTGAAGATTGCGCGCAAGCCATTGAGGCGGCCGGTGCCGACCAGTTGGTGGTGCATGCGCGCACCAAGGCGCATGGCTATCGGCCGCCTGCTTATTGGGATCGCATTGCCGATCTGCGCCGCTGCGTCAAACTGCCCATGGTGGCCAATGGCGAAATATGGACTGTGGCAGATGCCATTCGGTGTCGCGAGGTCACTGGCTGCAATGACATCATGATTGGCCGCGGTATGGTGAACAATCCGGGGCTGGCACTAGAAATCAAATATCACGATGCTCAATCACAGGGGCTGTCTTTGGCAGATATGTCTCAGAGATTTTCTTGGGAACAGCTTTGGCCCTTGTTGAGCGTATTTTGGCGGCGCATGAGCTTGCATGTTGCACCGCGCCATCGGGCAGGTCGCCTTAAGCAATGGCTCAATTACTTGCGGCGGCATTATCCGCAAGCACAGCAGGCGTTTGACACCCTCAGGTTGGTTCACGACCCAAAGGTTTTGGAGGCGTGGTTGTTGCGCCCGCTGCCAAAATTTGAGCAGCAGCCTCAGCTTGAAGCGCTTTCAAGTTAGACCTTAAATTGGCACTGGCCAAAAGAGCCGCAGCCCTCTCATCGTGCAATTGAATTTGCTTGCAGAGCAGCTCTGTGTGTGCAATTTCTTCCACCAATGAGTCTTGGCAAAACACAGGGGCAAAGCCTTTGAGTTGGTGCCATATTTTTTGTAGCACGTCGAATTGGCCCAATTCAATGGCGCTTGCAATCTTGGCATCGTCACTGATCAGTGAACTGTTGAGTGTGCCCAAAAGTTGATGCGCACTTTGGGCATCACCCACGTAAGCAATGGCTTTTGACATCGATAAATAGTGATGTTCCGTCATGCGCTACAACTTGCCAAGAAGAAACTCAGACAAACCACCCTCAGGCTCAAAGCGATCGTTTTTGAAGTGCAGCCGAGATGGGCCTGGGAGTGCTCTCACCTGAACCGAGTGTCTTGGATCGCCAGGGTAGCAAATAACCCGCATGCCCTCGACATCAAATGACTCTGGTTGAATCACAGGAGGTGTTCTTTGCGCAGCATCCTCGAGAGCATGGTCTACATTTTGATAAAGACTCAAGTGAGACAAACTCATAATT
The DNA here is from genome assembly GCA_021298995.1 of Comamonadaceae bacterium. Lineage (GTDB taxonomy): Bacteria > Pseudomonadota > Gammaproteobacteria > Burkholderiales > Burkholderiaceae_C > Limnohabitans_A. The sequence goes on from JAJTGB010000108.1 coordinate 6,951, forward strand.
TGAGGTGGCGCTAAAAGGATGTCTCCCGCCCAATATTGCATCAGCGCTTGCCGCGGGCTTGCCCACAAAATTTCTGTTGTCTCGTGATTGTCTTGAATTGCAATTTGTGCACTAGGGGCTCTTGCCAAAAAGAAGCGTGTGTCGAAACGTTTGGACATCATGGCCGGCCTTCGAGGCGTGATCCAACGTGACCAGGGCCTCAAGTCAGTGCAGCGCAACTGTAAGCCGCACTCCTCTTGCGCTTCTCGCAAGGCCGCAACGAACAAACTGCCAGCATGCTCAGGGGCGATGTCGGGCTCTCCCAATTGAGCATGCAAGACAGACAGAGGTTGATCTAAGCTGGCCAAGGCACTGGGGCTGGCATCCGTTTCATCGCGTTTGCCGCCCGGAAATACAAAAGCGCCTCCCAAGTCCTTGGAGTCTGCATGCCGTTTGAGGAGCAAAACTTCCAAGCCCGATGAGCCTTCACGCAGCATCAAAACGGTGGCGGCATCGCGCGGCGGGGTGTCAATGATTTTGGAGGAGATTTCCATGGGGCTTTAAATTGAGTAACATCGCAAGGCTATCAGATTGAGGTAAACAAATGAGCATTGATTTTCAAGGACGTGTCGCCATTGTCACAGGTGCCGGCGGTGGATTGGGCAAGCAACATGCGCTGGCGCTGGCCAAACGAGGTGCCAAGGTGCTTGTGAACGACCTGGGCGGCAATGTGCACGGTGAAGGTGGCTCTGTCAGTGCAGCGCAGGCCGTGGTGGATGAAATTATCAAGGCAGGCGGCGAAGCCATTGCCAACGGCGCTTCTGTCACCGACTATGAAGCAGTGCAGGCCATGGTCAAACAAGCCATGGACCAATGGGGTCGCATAGACATTTTGGTTAACAACGCAGGCATTTTGCGCGACAAAAGTTTTTCCAAAATGGAAATTTCAGATTTTCGTTTGGTGATGGAAGTCCATGTGATGGGCGCAGTGCATTGCACCAAAGCGGTTTGGCCCATCATGCAGGCACAAAGCTACGGCCGCATTGTCATGACCACTTCTTCCAGTGGCTTGTACGGCAACTTTGGCCAAGCCAACTACGGCGCAGCCAAGATGGCCTTGGCTGGCATGATGCAAACCTTGTCCATTGAGGGCGAGAAATACAACATCCGCGTCAATTCCTTGGCGCCCACTGCAGCCACACGCATGACCGAAGGTTTGATGCCCGAGGCCGTTTTAAAAGCGCTAGAGCCCCAAGCAGTGGTGCCCGCCATGTTGGTCATGGCGTGTGAAGATGCGCCCAACAGAACCATCATTTGCGCAGGTGCAGGCAGCTTTGAAGTGGCCAACATCACGCTCACACAAGGCGTGCATTTGGGCATGTCAGAAGACACCCCCGAGCAGCTGCTGGCAGCCATGGCTCAAGTCAAAGACCGCCAGGGTGAGTTGGTGCCGGGTTCGGGTTCAGGTCAAGGTAGTTTGGAAGTGGGCAAGGCCATGGCCGCCCACAAGGCTTAACTGAGCGTGAGCACCACGGGTGTGTGATCGCTGGGGCGCTCGTTTTTGCGCGGCACTTTGTCGATCACACAAGATGAGGCGCGGGCTTTCAATGCATTGCTAATGAGAATATGGTCGATGCGCATGCCTCTGTTGCGCTTGAAACCAAAGTCGCGGTAGTCCCACCAACTGAAGCTTTTTTCCGCTTGTTCAAACAAACGAAAACTGTCGTGCAAGCCTAAATCAACCAGGCCTTGCAGGTGTTCGCGTTCTTCGGGGGTGCAGTGAATGGTTCCGGCCAAACCCACAGGATCCCAAACATCGAGATCATCAAAGGTGATGTTGTAGTCGCCCATCAGCACCAAATTACTGTGCTTGGCCATGTCTTCTTTGACCCATTGGCGCAAGGCTGAAAGCCAGCGCATCTTGTAGACAAACTTGTCGCTGTCTGGGGCTTGGCCGTTGGGGAAATAAGCGCCAATGACGCGCATATCACCATAAGTGGCTGCAATGACGCGCGACATGTCGTCTTCAAAGCCAGGAATGTTTTTGACAACGTGTGAACCTTCTTGTCGCGAAATGAGAGCCACGCCGTTGTAGGTCTTTTGGCCAAACCATTGCGAGTGGTAGCCCGCTTCGGTGAATGCGGCATGCGGAAACTTGTCGTCCGTCATTTTGAGTTCTTGCAAAGCAAGCACATCGATGGCGTGTTCGTTGCCCAAAGACTCTTGGGCTTTCAACCAGTCGATGACTTGAGGCAGTCGCACCGTGAGAGAGTTGACGTTCCAGGTGGCAAGTTTCATGAGAATCGACTGACTTTCAAGCAGTCCGCTGGTAGGTGACAAAACTGAATTTCAAGCCAGATGCTGCCGTATGTGACTCACGCGATGTTTCATGCCAAGCGGCATCGAGCTTGGGTGCAAAGGCATCGCCTTCAAAGTCCTGCTCAATTTCTGTGACCACGGCTTCGTCGGCAATGGCTGCGGCTTGGGCATAGATCTCTGCGCCGCCCATGACCCACAAATCTTTGCCCTCAGGGCAATGCGCCAGAGCCACAGTGAGTCCTTCTTCCAAGGAATGCACCACCTGCGCACCGTCTGCATGCCAATCTGTTTGTCGTGTCACGACCAAATTGGCCCTGCCGGGCAGAGGTCTGAATTTGGCAGGAATTGATTCCCAAGTTTTTCGGCCCATGAGCACAGGCGAGCCAAGTGTGGTGCGTTTGAAATGGGCCAAGTCTTCAGGCAGGTGCCAAGGCATTTGGTTGTTCAAGCCAATGACGCCATTGGCAGCTCTGGCGTAAATGAGCTTGACCTTCATCAGACGGCTACCGGTGCTTTGATGGCTGCGTGGCACTCATAGTTCAAAACTTCGAAGTCTTCGTATTCGTAGTCGAAGATAGAAGCGGGTTTGCGCTTGATGTTCAAAGTGGGATACGCAAAAGGCGTGCGACTTAGTTGCAGCGCCACTTGTTCTTTGTGATTGCTGTAAATGTGGCAATCGCCACCGGTCCAAATAAAGTCACCCACTTCCAAATCGCATTGCTGGGCCATCATGTGGGTGAGCAAAGCGTAGCTGGCAATGTTGAAGGGCACGCCCAAGAAAATATCGGCACTGCGTTGGTAAAGCTGGCAACTGAGTTTGCCTTTGCCACCCGCCTCTTGAGGGGGTGCCACATAAAACTGAAAGAAGGCATGGCAAGGCATGAGGGCCATTTTGGACAGCTCGGCCACATTCCAGGCGCTCACAATGATGCGGCGTGAATCCGGATTGGTTTTCAGCGTGCGAATGACATCGCTGATTTGATCAATGTGACCGCCGTCTGGGGTGGGCCAGCTGCGCCACTGCACACCATACACAGGGCCAAGATCGCCGTCTTCACGTGCCCATTCGTCCCAAATGGTGACGCCGCGTTCACGCAACCAGTTGTTGTTGCTAGAGCCGGTGAGGAACCACAACAGCTCTTGAATGATGGAGCGCAAATGCACTTTCTTGGTGGTGACCAGTGGAAAGCCTTCATTCAAATCAAAGCGCATTTGGTGCCCAAACACGCTGGTGGTGCCAGTGCCTGTGCGATCGGCCTTGAAGACACCATGGTCGTTCACGTGGCGCATGAAATCTTCGTATTGCGAGCGTATAGGGCGTGTTGTCATGGGCGTGTTGTCATGGGCTGATCAATGGGTTTATTCGAGAGCTACAAAT
>JAJTGB010000109.1 GCA_021298995.1 Comamonadaceae bacterium
CGGTCATGGCGCTTCCCATGGAAGCGGCCATGATGAAACCGATGGCGCAAAGTTGTTGTGTGCTCAGTTGCTCTGACAACACCAACCAGCCTGCCACTGCACCCACTGCAGGCTCCAAGCTGAGCAAGATGCTGAAGGTTTGTTTGGGCAAGTGTTTGAGCGAATACATCTCTAAGCTGTAGGGTATGGCGCTTGAAAGCAATGCGATGCCCAAGCCAATCAGCATCCACTCCATATTCAACAGCGAAGAGCCTGCAACACCGATACCAAAGGGCGTGACCACCAGCGCTGCCACCAGCATGCCCATGGGCGTTGCAAAGGCACCAATGCGATCGGCCACGCGTTGCCCAATCACAATGTAGAAGGCCCAGCAAACGCCAGCGCCCAATGCGTAAGCAATGCCCACAGGATCGAGTGCTGCCGCACTGTCTATCCCCTGCTGCCCCAGAGGCAAAATCAAACCCATGCCAATCACGGCCAGCACAATCCAAACAAAATCGAGCGATTTTTTGGAAGACCACAAAGCCACAGCCAGTGGGCCCGTGAATTCAATGGCAATGGCCAACCCAAAGGGCACGGTTTTCAGGGCGTTGTAAAACAGCAAGTTCATGACGCCCAAGGTGGCGCCGAACATGATGAGAATGGGCGCCTCAGACCAAGTCCAAGTGCGGCGCCAGGGCCGCCAAAAGGCCATCAACAAAAGCGTTGAAAAAATCAGGCGATAAGTGGTGGTGCCTTCTGCGCCCACAAAAGGAAACAAACTTTTGGCCAGCGAGGTGCCCGCACACAGCGTGATCAAACTGCCCATCAGGGCGGCAACAGGAAGTACAGGAAATTTCACAGGTCTAAAACAATGGGCTGGCCATGTGGTGTGCGTGCGGCGGCATCTTCCCACGCATGCTCTAAATCATGAATTTGTTCTGCCGTGCCCCATTGCTTGGCCAACACCATGGCTTCCAGCGCATTCAGCCAGTGGGTGTAATAAGTGGCACCCGTGTCTGTATCGCCAGCCTGCTGCGCGTTGCTAATTTCTTGAGTGAGCGCCGCGGCCCATTCTGGCCATGTGAACAATCCCTTTTCGTGCAACTGCAAGGTCATGGCAAAAGCATGCGCTTGCCAAGGCTCTGCGAAAACGGTGCCGTTGCCACTGCCGCTATCCACGGGAAGTGGCATTTGGCCGCCGCAGTGCAGGGCAATTTCTTCAAGGGTGAGGTGGGTGTTTTGCATGGCGCTTGTTTGGCAAGCTTCAGTCTGTCGCTTCTAAATAAGATTCCCAAGCGTCTACCGTCACTTCCAAAGTGGGATCACTTTGTTGGCCCCACAGGGTTGGTCCGTCAAAGACCACGGTGTAGAGCCACTGAACAGGCACATTGAACGGCGGTGAGGCGCGCAAGGTGTGGCCATCTGGAAAAACATGACCGCCATGCAAACTGACCACGGTGCCTACATGGCCGCGCACATACCGCGGTAATCGGGTGTGGCCCTGTGGGTGCATGTTGCGCGCGCGAACTTTTTGGCCAACTTTGAACAAGGCGGGCTGATCGATGGGGCGCTCGGTGGGGCTGCCGGCTTTCAAGGCCGCGTCCACGCTCTCTTTGTTGAGAACCTTGCTCACTGGGACGGGCGGTGTGCTTTGTTCACCCGAGGTGAGCTCGGCCTGCGTCACCATGCCGCGCTCCAGCATGAGTTTTTCAAGGGCGCGGATCCAAATTTCGTAATAGCTGCTGGACAAGTAGATGGCGGGTGGCAAGGACTCGCGCGCTGCGCGGCTCAGGTCAATGTTCCATTGGCCGCTGGCGCCCATGGCCACGGTGATGGCCATGGCCCGGCTTTCCCAGGGGGCATGAAACAACGGCTCTTTCTCTTCTAATAGAACAGGACCAAATCCCTGTTGACCGCCCATATCGTGCACGCCGTTCATACGAGGGCCGTCCCAATCATGGCGTCGCGGGTGACCAGGCTGGCGAGTTCAGCTTGCGACAGGTGTTCGGTACCAGCTGGGCGTTTGGGCAAGACCAAATAGCGAAGTTCGGCGGTGGAGTCCCAAACGCGAATGCGGGTACTTTCAGGCAAAGTCACGCCAAAGTCAGCCAAAACTTTGCGCGGCTCAAGAACGGTGCGAGAGCGATAGGCTGCGCTTTTGTACCAAACGGGGGGTAAGCCCAAAATCGGCCAGGGGTAGCAGCTGCACAGGGTACAAACCACCATGTTGTGCTGGTCGGGGGTATTTTCTAGGGCCACCATGTGCTCCCCTTGGCGGCCGGTGAAGCCCAAAGAGGCAATGGCGGCCGTGGCATCTTTCAACAGCCAAGCTTTGAATTCAGGCTCGGCCCATGCTTTGGCCACCACTTGCGCGCCGTTGTGAGGACCAACTTCGGTTTCGTAGGTTTCAATGATGCGGTCAATGCCAGCGGGGTCGATGTAGCCTTTTTGAGTGAGCAAGGTTTCGAGGGCTCGAACCCTGACATCCATTTCACTCAAAGTGGCGTGGTCGTGATCGTGATCGTGGTCATGGGATGGGCTGCTCAAGGTCGTCTCCCGAGTTGGACAAGGTCTTTGGATGCCATCATAGCCCCGCTTACAATCGGGGGTTGGCTTCAAAAGTCGGTCCAAGACCGACACTGAGGTCTTTCCCCTTATTTTATTCGTGGAGTTCTTTGATGTTTATTTCATCCGCATTTGCCCAAACTGCCCCAGCTGCCGCCTCTGGTGGCGACATGCAATCAACTTTGATGAGCATGCTGCCCCTGCTTCTGATGTTTTTGGTGCTGTATTTCGTCATGATTCGGCCTCAGATGAAAAAACAAAAAGAGCACAGAACCATGATCGATGCGCTCGCCAAAGGCGATGAGATCATCACTGCCGGCGGTTTTGTGGGCAGAGTGAGTAAGTTGGGCGACGGCTTTTTGACCATTGAAATTGCCAGTGGTGTTGAAGTTCAAATGCAGCGCTCCGCTGTCATTCAGGTTTTGCCCAAGGGCTCAATGAAATAATTTAACGCTTTCGATTTGTTCTCTTCTTTGAAGCTGCCATCATGAACCGTTATCCGGTATGGAAATTTGCGATCATTGTGGTCGCTTTGTTGTTGGGCGTGGTCTACACCTTGCCCAACTTTTTTGGCGAAGCGCCAGCGGTGCAGGTGTCCTCATCCAAGGTCTCAGCCAAGGTCGATGAAGCCACGCTCAAACGTGTGACGGAGGCGATTGAAGCGGCCAATGTGCCCGCAGCGGCCATCAGCCTTGAAGGCAACTCCATCAAGGCACGTTTTGAAAACACAGAGCAGCAGTTGAAAGCCAAAGACGCTATTCAAAAAGCGCTCATCCCTGAAGGTGCTGACAACGGCTATGTGGTGGCTTTGAATTTGCTGTCACGCTCGCCCGCTTGGCTCACTGCATTGCATGCGGCCCCCATGTACTTGGGTTTGGATTTGCGCGGCGGCGTGCACTTCATGTTGCAAGTCGACATGAAAGCCGCATTGACCCAAAAAATTGATTCCTTGGCTGGTGACATTCGCACCACATTGCGTGAAAAAGATGTACGACACGGCGGTATTTCTCGCAACGAAGCCAATATCGAAATCCGTTTGCGCGATCAAGCGCAACTGACGGCGGCCAAGCGTGTGTTGGCCGATCAATTTGCCGACCTCCAAGTGCTTGAGACCGCAGACGGCGCCGAGTTCAAAATGACGGCGAGCATCAAGCCGGAGGCATCTCGCCGTGTGCAAGAGCAAGCACTGAAGCAAAACATCACCACCCTGCACAACCGAATCAATGAGTTGGGCGTGGCGGAACCTGTGATTCAGCAGCAAGGCTTGGACCGCATCGTGGTGCAATTGCCAGGCGTGCAAGACACCGCCAAGGCCAAAGATATTTTGGGTCGCACGGCCACCTTGGAAGTGCGCTTGGTCGACGAAAGCAGCGAAGCCCGATCGGCAGAGCAAACCAATGGCATGGTGCCATTTGGTTCGGAGCGATATTTAGAGCGCAACGGCCAACCCGTGATTGTCAAAAAGCAAGTGATCTTGACCGGCGACAACCTGACCGATGCCCAGCCTGGCTTTGACAATCAAACGCAAGAACCCGTGGTCAACTTGTCCTTGGATGGCAAGGGCGCTCGCATCTTCAAAGATGTCACGCGAGAAAACGTGGGCAAGCGCATGGCCATTTTGTTGTTTGAAAAAGGCAAAGGCGAAGTGGTCACCGCCCCTGTCATTCGCACTGAAATTGGCGGTGGCCGTGTCCAAATTTCGGGTCGCATGACCACCAGCGAAGCCAACGACACCGCTTTGTTGTTGCGCGCTGGCTCTTTGGCCGCGCCCATGGAAATCATTGAAGAGCGCACCATTGGCCCAAGCCTTGGTGCTGAAAACATTGCCAAAGGTTTCAACAGCGTCATTTGGGGCTTCTTGGTGATTGTTGCTTTCATGAGCATCTATTACATGGTGTTTGGCATTTTCTCTAGCATCGCACTGGGCGTTAACTTGCTGTTGCTGGTGGCTGTGCTTTCCATGTTGCAAGCTACCCTGACTTTGCCAGGAATGGCCGCGATGGCCTTGGCTTTGGGCATGGCCATTGACTCCAACGTGCTGATCAATGAGCGTGTGCGCGAAGAACTGCGTTTGGGCGCTTCGCCTCAAGCCGCCATTCACACTGGCTACGACCGTGCTTGGGCCACCATCTTTGACTCCAACATCACCACCCTCATTGCAGGCTTTGCTTTGCTTGCATTTGGTTCTGGTCCGGTTCGCGGCTTTGCTGTGGTGCACTGCTTGGGTATTTTGACCAGCATGTTCTCTGCGGTATTTTTCTCTCGGGGTTTGGTCAACCTTTGGTATGGCCGCCAGAAGAAACTCAAGAGCGTGTCGATTGGCACCGTCTGGCGCCCCGATGGTTCATCACAGCCTGTGGTGACCACTGAAGACAAAGCATAAAGCGGAGCAGCATCATGGAATTTTTCAAAATCCGCAAAGACATCCCGTTCATGAAGAACGCGTTGATTTTCAACGTGATCTCACTTGTGACTTTTTTGTTGGCCGTGTTCTTTTTGTTCAGTCGCGGTTTGCATTTGTCGGTGGAGTTCACCGGCGGCACCGTCATGGAAGTAAGTTACAGCCAGCCTGCCGACCTCACCAAGGTGCGCGGCGTGGTTTCAAGCCTAGGCTACAGCGAAGTTCAAGTACAAAACTTTGGCACAGCGCGCGATGTGATGATTCGCTTGCCTGCTCAAAAGGGCGTGAGTTCATCCCAGCAAAGTGATGCGCTGATGACGGCATTGAAAGCTCAAAACGCTGAAGCGACTTTGCGCCGCTCAGAGTTTGTCGGCCCGCAAGTGGGCGAGGAGTTGGCTGCCGATGGCTTGAAGGCGTTGGCCTTTGTGGTGATTGGCATCATGCTGTATTTGGCAGTGCGCTTTGAGTGGAAGTTTTCGGTGGCGGCCATCATTGCCAACTTGCACGACGTCATCATTATCTTGGGCTTCTTTGCATTCTTCCAATGGGAGTTTTCTTTGGCCGTATTGGCTGCGGTGCTGGCAGTGCTGGGTTATTCCGTCAATGAATCGGTGGTGATTTTTGACCGAATTCGCGAAAACTTCCGCCGTTATCGCAAGATGAACACAGTTGAAATCATTGACAACGCCATCACGTCAACCATCAGCCGAACCATCATCACGCACGGTTCTACCCAAATCATGGTGCTGTCCATGTTGTTGTTTGGCGGCGAAACCTTGTATTACTTTGCCTTAGCCCTGACCATTGGCATTTTGTTTGGTATTTACTCGTCCGTGTTTGTGGCGGCAGCCATTGCCATGTGGTTGGGTATTCGCCGGGAAGACCTGATCAAGGCTGCGCCCAAAAAAGACGAAGACCCAGACGATCCCAACTCTGGCGCTGTGGTTTAAATCTTTCGGTTGAGTTGTTGGTAAAGGCCGCCTGGCAAGCGGCCCAGTACGCCATTCAATTCAAGCTGAAACAATTCGGCTTGCAACTGCGCAACACTCAAGCCGCTTCTGATCTGCAATTCATCCAACCCCACAGGGTCTTGACCGAGGTGTTCAAGCACGGTGGGCGGCGCCAGCAAGTTGACCGATGTGTCTGGCAAATCAGGGGGCAAAGTGCTGGTTTTGCAGACTTGCACCGTGGGCAAATTTTTTAACTCTTCCAAAATATCTTGCGTGCAGTCGACCAATTTTGCGCCTTGCTTGATGAGGTCGTGGCAACCCTTTGACACCGTGGTGTGAATGGAGCCTGGAATGGCAAACACTTCTTTGCCCAAGTCCAAGGCCTGCTTGGCGGTAATCAATGAGCCAGAGCGCGTAGCGGCTTCCACCACCAAGCAGCCTTGCGACAAACCAGCAATGAGTCGGTTGCGCTTTGGAAAATTGGAGGTGATAGGCGGCGTGTTGAGCGGGTACTCGCTGATCAGCAAGCCATTGGCCGCAATTTTGAGGGCCAAGGCATGGTTTTGATAGGGGTAGACGCGGTCTAGCCCGGTGCCGACCACAGCAACGGTGTGCAGAGGATGACTGGCATGGCCGCCTTTCAAAGCACCCTGATGAGCCGCGGTGTCAACGCCTAAGGCCAAGCCAGAAACCACCGTGAGGCCGGCTTGTGCCAGGTGCGCTGAAAAATCGTGCGCGTTCAATCGACCCTGTGGCGTTGGGTTGCGACTTCCAACCACAGCCAGTGCGGGTGGCGCATGGTCGGTGGGAGGGCTGAGCAAATGCAGGTGCTGTGTTTGCCCTAAAACGTACAACAAGCAAGGCGGGTCGGGGGTGAGCATGAGGCTGCTGGGATAGTCAGGATCGGCAAGGGTGAGCAGCCTCTTGTGAAGGATTTTGGAAGACCCTGAGTGAGTCTGGGTATGCAGCCAAGTCCAAGTGGTTTCAACGGCTTCGTCCAGTCCTGGCGGGATGCGGCAAAGTTGCAGGCTGATGGCTTCACTCACAAGCGCTTGCAATTGCAGGGCGCTTCGCTCAAAGATGGCTTCAGGCAAGCCAAACCCCAACAGCAAGGACCGAGCCGTGATGTTGCCCACGCCAGGCGTGAGGCTTAAACGCAGCCAAGCTTTGAGATTTTCTCGAGTCGAAACCATTTGTTGTCCTTCACACCACAGCGAAGGCTGGGCTGCAGATTTTGGTTAGGATCTAGGTCTTGGGCAAGGCTTCTTCAAATTGGAGAAAATAGAGGTATTGCTGAATACAGATCACCATGGCACTTTTAAATATTCTTTGCTATCCCGACCCCCGCCTGCACAAGGTGGCCAAACCCGTTACGGAGTTTGATGACAAGCTGCGCGCGCTGGTGGCTGACATGCTC
>JAJTGB010000110.1 GCA_021298995.1 Comamonadaceae bacterium
GCACGCAACTGGTCATTCTCGATTTTGATATTGATAACGCGAGCTGGGAAGTCCATGATGGGTTCAACTTCATAAACAGGCTCTGAAGCCGTTGCCGCCACTTCTTCGCCAACAGCTTGACTTTCTATAGCATCGACACCAACTGCTTTCTCTTGAGGCTTCAAGATGCTGTCCAGTTTGGCGACATCGATCTGTTTGCGAACAGGCGGCGGTACAGCAGCGCTTTTTTCATTGGCAACAAAACGATCTGGCGCCTCGGCGGCACTTTGATAGCCCTTGTAATTGGGGTCTTGTGCATGAAAGCTGTGAAGCTGATCCGCCTGTTGACTCACACCGGCGTCCATCACAATATGCTCTACCGCATGCTGGTCGGGGTCGGCCAGCACTTTGCGCACAGCTGGTGTACCTTCTTCCCCCTTTTTGCCCACAGCCACATTGGTGCCTTCGGGCATGGTGACCTCGTGCGGGCGATCATTCTTGATGATCAGGGGCTCGTTGGATTGGGGCTTGTCGCTCATGGTGTTTCCTGACTTAATTGCATTAAGACGTCATCAATCTACCGTCCGCATTAAATTGCATGGAGGCAGGGACTTTGGGGGTGGGTTTAGCCATGGGTGGTACGCCTGGCCTGACGTCAGCCAGGCTAAAGACGTAGGCAATGACTTGCGCAACGGCCAAATACAAGGCCTCGGGCACAGGTTGGTCTAGCTCGGTTTTGAAATAAAGCGCACGCGCCAGTGGCGGGGCTGCAAACATTTCAACGCCATGCTTTTGAGCTTCTTCGCGAATGCGGGCAGCCATGTGGTCGGTGCCTTTGGCCAGCAAAATAGGAGCGCCATCGCCGGTGGGATCGTAAGACAGGGCCACGGCAAAGTGCTCGGGGTTGGTGATGACCACGTCGGCATCTTTGACTTTTTCAAGCATTCGGTTGTTGGCCATTTCGCGTTGGCGTCTGCGAATTTGCTGCTTGATTTCAGGGTTACCTTCCATGTCCTTCATTTCATCTTTGACCTCTTGCTTGGTCATGCGCATGCGCTTGATGAAAGAATATTTTTGGTAGGGCGCATCAATGAGGGCAATGACCAGCAAGCTCAAAGACAACCACAAGGCCGATTCGCCAATCATCCAGGCGGCTGCAGCCAGAGCGGGTTCGACGGCCATTTGACCGAGCTGCAACATTTGGTCCATTTGCCGACTCACCAACGCCCAAAGAACAGAAGCCACCAATGTGAATTTCAAAATGGCCTTCAACAATTCCACAGCGGCGTGTGTGCCAAACATACGCTTAAAGCCTGACAGCAAACTCAGTTTGCTGAACTTGGGCGCAAGGCTTTTCAAAGAAAAGAGATAGCCACCCGTGGCGCCACTGGATAAGATGGCCAACACAGCAGTGACCAATAGCACAGGCACGATGAGCAAGAAGCTCTCACCCAAATGATGCGCAAAGGTGGTGACCATCAAGTCGGGGTTGTCTAAAGATTTGCGGTCGAATTTAAAGCCGGATGCAAAAAGCTCGGCCACCTTGGTGAGCCAGTAGCCACCCATCATGAACAAAGCCAAGATGGCGCCAATGGTGACCGCGGCGGCAGGCAGCTCGATTGAGCGCGCAACCTGACCTTCTTCGCGGGCATTGCGTAGTTTTCGGGCCGTCGGGTCTTCGGTTTTTTCAGCGCTAGATTCTTCTGCCATGTTTGCGCTCCCTTAAGTGATGCCAACCAAGGCGCGGACTTGAAAAAAGCCCTGCATCCAAAGCCACTGAATGCGTGCGCCAATGCTGGGCAAGGCCAGAATGAGCACGCCAAAACCAGCAAAAATCATGGCTGGAAAGCCGACAGAAAAAATATTCAAGCTGGGCGCAGCACGCGTGGCCACACCCAAACCAATGTTGATGAAGAGCAAGGCCACCATGACCGGCAAGGCTGTGAGCAAGGCGCCCAAAAACAGCATGGAGCTCCAGGCAATGACGTGCTTCATGGCCTCAGTGCTCATGAGATTGCTGCCAATGGGCAAGGTGTTGAAACTTTCCACCACCAAATTCAAAAGCAAGGCATGACCGCCCAGCCCCACAAAAATGAGGGTGGCCATGACCAACAGAAATTGTGAAATGACGGGCACGTTGCCCATGTTGGGGTCAATCATGGTGGCCATGGACAAACCAATGGCGTTGGCAATCGATTGACCGGCCAGCACAATGGCCGCGGTAACCACTTGGAGCATGAGCCCCATAAGCAAGCCAATCATGAGTTGGTTGCAAATTTCTAGGAGGCCGCCAGGTGTGAGAGGGTCAATAACGGGCCATTCGTGCAAGGGGTAGACCAACCAGGTGATGGCCATGGCAAGCACAATGCGAATGCGCAAGTTGAGTGCGCGCAATGAAAAAATAGGCGCAGCCATCAACAGGGCCGAGATTCGCAGCATCGGCCAAAGGAGCCCATAAAAGCGCTCCATCAGTTCGGTGACTGCAATGTCCATATCAGGTAAAGAGACCAGGGATGCGCTGGAAAAGACCACGCGTGTAATCAACCATGGTGGTTAGCTGCCAACCACCCACCACCGCCAAGGTAATGGCCAAAGCGGCCAACTTGGGAATAAAGCTGAGCGTGGCTTCATTGATGGAAGTTGCGGCTTGCAAAATACCGATGATCAGGCCCACAAACAAAGCCACACCGAGCAAAGGTGCAGAAATTAAAACAGTGATCCAAAGCGCTTGGCGACCCAAATCAACAACGGTGGCGGTGTCCATGTGAGGGCTCCAAATTAGGTGGCAAAGCTGGCTGCAAGCGATCCCAAGATCAAGCTCCAACCGTCTACCAAAACAAACAACATGAGCTTGAAGGGCATGGAAATCATCATGGGCGACAACATCATCATGCCCATGGACATGAGCACGCTGGCCACAATGAGGTCAATGACCACGAAGGGGATGTAAATCAAAAAGCCGATGGTGAAAGCGCTTTTTAATTCAGAAGTAATGAAGGCGGGCACCAAGGTGGAGAAGGGCACAGCAGCCGCATTGACGGGCTCGCCTTTGTTGGCCATTTGCATGAACAAACCAATGTCGTCTTCGCGGGTTTGTTTCATCATGAAATTGCGCAGAGGCTCTTCTGCGGCGGCCAAGGCTTTGTCAAAGGCCATGCCTTTTTGCATGTAGGGCACCAAGGCGTTGGTGTAAATGTCGTTCAAGATGGGCGACATAATAAACAGGGTGAGGAACAAAGCCAAACCCACCAACACGGTGTTGGGGGGCGTTTGGCCTGTGCCCAATGCTTGGCGCAAAATGGACAACACAATGATGATGCGCACAAAGGCGGTCATCATGAGCAAAAAAGATGGCAACAGGGTAAGCGATGTCATCAAGGCCAACAGTTGGAGCGACAAGCTGTACTGTTGTTGGCCTTTGGGGCCGCCTGTGACGTTGACCATGGGGATGCCCTGAGCGGCAGCGGCCAATGGGAAAGCCAACATGGCCAAGGCAATGATGCCGGTGGCCAAGAACCAGGGTTGTTGGATCAATTTACGCAACATGAGGTGCTCCATTGTTGGAAGGGGTTGCGTGAATGAGGGCTTCTGATGGTACGGCAACCGATGCTGGCCATTGTCCCAAGGAGGTCATTTGGGTGGGTGTGATACCGACCAAAACTTCATTGTCCCCCACTTTGAGGAGTGCAAATTTTTGGCGCGGACCCACACTGAGTGTTTCAAGAACCTGCATGCGTTTGCCAGCATTCTGGCTGTTCAGGCGAGATTGCAGCTTGCGCAAAGTCCACAAGAGCCCGGCCATGATGGCCAGCACCAAGGCAAAGCTACCGATCATCCGAAACAGGTCGGCGCTGTCAAAACCGGGTGCCATGCGGTGCTCTTTTCTTGTGGTTCAGAAGCCTGAAGTTTAAAGGTTCTTCATGCGTTCTGATGCGGGCGCTACGCGGGTAAGGCGAACGCCATAGCGATCGTTGACCAACACAATTTCGCCTTGGGCCACCACGGTGTTGTTGACCAAGAGATCGAGCGGTTCACCCGCGATGCGATCGAGCTCGACCACACTGCCCTGCGTGAGGCGCATGAGGTCGCGAATTTTGATCATGGCGCGGCCCACTTCAATGGACAGTGTGACGCTGATGTTTTGCAACACCTCAGGATTGATCTGGCGATGTGCGGCTTCGTTTTCGATGGCGGCTTCTGTGTTGGTATCGGTCATGTCGTTTTCCTGAAAATTTATTGCATACCGGGTATACAAGCCCGTTCAATTTGCACAGCGGTTTGTGCGCCTATGGTACCTACTTG
This sequence comes from Comamonadaceae bacterium, assembly GCA_021298995.1. GTDB lineage: Bacteria > Pseudomonadota > Gammaproteobacteria > Burkholderiales > Burkholderiaceae_C > Limnohabitans_A. Next base: position 4,282 of record JAJTGB010000110.1, read on the forward strand.
AACATCAAAAGCCGGCAATCCATTCACAAGCAATCGGGCCAATTCGGGTTTCTTAAAGAACAGCACGTCGCCCTCTTTCATGGTTTCAATTTCACCAAATGAAGACTCAACGCTGCCCAACAGTACCCTGGCTTCCAAGCCAGCGCTATCGACGGCTTCTTCAAGCTCAATGCGCCATTGCTTGTCAGATTCATCGTTGCCATCGCCAGACTGCACTCGGCTGCGCAGCAGTTCGCGAATGGGTTTGAGTGAGGCATAGGGGTAGACCAGATCGATGAAGCCTTGCGAGTTCATGTTGCCTTCGGCTTCGAAGCGCGTCAAGATGACCAAGTCGTTTTCGTCGGCAATTTGAGCAAATTGGGGATTGATTTCAGAGCTGATCAATTCAAACTCAACCGGCAAGACTGCAGACCAAGCTTCTGTCAATGACTTGAAAAAGACTTCCAAAATCATGTTAATGATGCGCGATTCGGTGGGCGTGAACAAGCGGCCAGGGGGTAAATTGCCAACGCCTTTGCCAAACCCGCCAAAGAAACTGTCGAGTGAACTGAACACCACTGTAGGGTCAATGACCACAATGGAATTGCCGCGCAAGGGGTTCATGCGAACCACATTGACAGACAATGGGGCTTTCAAGCTTTTGAGGTAATCACCAAACCGAACAATTTCAACTTGGTTGGGGTTGACCTTGGGACTGGTGCGCAGCATTTCGACCAAACCCAAACGGAAGGTGCGAATGAAGCGCTCGTTGATCATGTCGATGGAGGTGATGTTCACCCCCAAGCTGCTATCCTCAGAAGCCAGGTCGTGTTTCTTCACCCGTGCGGTGGTGTTGAAACCAGTGTCAACTGGGATCGATCCATCCATCACGCCTTCTGCCAAGGCAGAGAGTTCGTCGGGTGTGAGCAAAGAAGTGGCCATGAAACTCAAACAATCAAAATGAAATAATACAAATACTTTGAACGATGGGCTCTATCACTGAACGATGAAGCTCGTGAAATGAACTTCTTCGATGCCGCCAAAGTCTTCGTACTTTTCAAGCAAGGTGTTGATGCTGTCGCGAATTTTGACAGCCATTTCTTTGCGGAACTCAGGTTTAACCAAGTCTGCATCGGTGGTCTGTCGCATCACATCCAAAACGGCGGAGCGAATGGCAAAGTCGTGCTTTTTCACATTCTCAAAGACGCGATCATCGTAATGGGTCATGACAGCAATTTGAACTGACATGACTTTTTTGGAGCCACTCACATTGACCAAGAACTCGCGTTCAATTTGCAAGTAGGTGTACTCAAAGCGGGTGAGTTCTGGTGAATCTTTGGTTTTCTTGCCAGGCTTGTTGTCAACTTTTTTTCCGTCTGCCGATTCTTCAGCAAGCTCAGGGTCGACCACGGGTTTGGGGTTGAAGTAACCTGTGAAAAAGAGCGTACCCAGCACAATGCCCACAATGAGGACGATCAAACCAACAACGCCCCCAATGATCAGGACGATGGGCTTTTTCTTTTTCGGCTCTTCTTCAACGACTTCTGCTGCTTCTGGGGCTGCTGTTGCCATAGGGCACCTCTATAAAAACAAATTGTCACCGGTTTAACCGGGCGTTTCAATTAAATCTCAAGCCAGTGTGTCCCAGGCATCTGAAGATCTAAGTTCTTTGATGCGAGATTCAGCGGCTTTGACATCTGACACAGGGGCACTGACATGGCTGTCAGATTCCGAGTTTTGACGAGGTGTCGAGTTTCCGCCAGATCCACGCTGGTTTTCACTGTTCACCCAGACATTAGCAACTGTCATGCCTGATTGTGCCAAGCTATCCTTGAGTTTGTTCATGCCTTGTGCAATCAATTCACGTGTGAGTTGGTTGTCAGTCTTGAAAATGGCGTCCAAGCCGCTTGCACTCATGTCTAGCTCAACGTCAATTTTGCCCAAATGGGCGGGGTTCAGCTTCAATTGAAGTTTCCATTCCCCGCGTTCCAATTGTTCTTGGAGTCGCTCACCCATGGCTTTGCCCAGTTTGTCGGCCAAGTCCTGAATTTGAGCCGCTCTATCGGTTAGCTCGGGGTTGGCCAAGGCCGCATTGGTGGCGGCCGCGCCCAGACTGCCCGTGCTGGCTGTGCTGCGTGCTGAATCCAGGCTGATGGTGCTCACACTGCTTGGGTCTTGAAGGGTGTCAAACGTCGACAAGAGCGCGGGGTGATTGACACCCAAGTCCAGTAAAACCTCGGGCACATCAGCGCCCAGTACTTTGCTACTTAATATGTTGGAGGTCAGTTGTCCCCAAGCGGCAGCTTGATCGGTGCCGTTCAATTTGGCCAATTGGCGGGTCATGTTTTCCCATGCCGGCACCATGCGCATGCGCATGGCGTCCAGAGGGCCAAGTTCGGGCGGCATATCTACAGCGTCTGCGCTGCCCAGGGCTTGGCTAGGTGCTGTACCCATGTCGCTCACTGTTTTGAGAATGCCAGTTGCGCCTGCTGTTGCCAACAAGGCAGATACATCGGAGGCCTTAGGGGTGCCCAGAGTGGCCATTTGGGGCGATAGTGTCAATCCAGAGCTGCCAACCTGATCTGAAAGGATCATGCTGCTGGGTTGTGATTGAATCCATCCAATGGGCGTTGCGCTTGGCAAAATGGTCAGGGTGCTGGCGTCTGCTGAGCCTGCAACGGGTGCAACGGGCAACCCCATGAGGCCTCCAAACGAGGATATTTCTGGGGTCTGTGCCATGGCAATGTCTGAGGGTTTGGTGGTCAAGTCGCCAAACAGGGCTTGTACCGCCGACTCGCTCAAACCTTGAGCCCGGGCAAATTGGGCCAGGCTGTTGGGGTCGGGCAAAGGCGAGGCCGCTGTAATGACAGAGAACTGGCTGCCTAAATTCAGAGTTTGGAGGGCTGCCGTTGTGGCATCAGTGGCTTCCTTGGGCTCGGTTCCGGCAAGCTCTTGCCGCTCACCCTTGGCCATCAAGTCTCGCATCACACCCGCAAATTCCTGCCCATTCATGGGCTTGGCAAGGCTCGGGTCTAAACCCT
>JAJTGB010000005.1 GCA_021298995.1 Comamonadaceae bacterium
TTGGGGTCAACGCGCTTCACCGTTCAGTTTTGCAGGCCCCAAACGGCATCAGGTACCTGGCATTCCATTCGACAAACTTCCAAAAATAGATGCTGTGGTGATCTCGCACAACCACTGGGACCATTTGGATCAAGAAACCGTTCAGGCCCTTATGACGCGTCATTCAGGCGTTCGTTTCTTTGTTCCGCTTGGCATCCAGCATTGGTTCAAGAAAGAAATCAAAGGAACCGTTTTGGAAGGCTCCGCGCGCAACGTCATTGCGCTTGATTGGGATCAACACGCCAGAATCAAGGGCAAAACAAAAAACCTAGAGTTGCATTTTCTGGCGGTCCAGCACTGGAGTGCACGGTCAATTGGCGATCGCTACGAAACACTCTGGGGCAGTTGGGCCTTCATGCATCCCGATTTTCGATTCTGGTTTTCTGGCGACCTGGCCTACTCGCCTGATACCAAAGACATTGGTGAGCGAATGGGTGGCTTTGACTTGGCGGCCATTGCAATTGGCGCTTATGAACCGCGCTGGTTCATGAAAGACTCCCATGTCAATCCTTCAGAGGCACTGCAGGTTCAGAAGGATGTCAAAGCCAAAGCAGCCATCGGCATTCACTGGGGCACCTTTGACGGCATGAGTGATGAGCCTTTAGACCAAGCGCCGAAGGACTTAGAAATTGCTAAGAAAGAGTCCGCTGTGCCTTTGAACTTTTTTGTGCTGAAGCATGGCGAGAGTTGGTTGTTGGAAAAAATCAATTCACGGCTTGCAAACTGATTTCGATGGCGTACTCCGTGGGCAGAATGCCTGTCTGTTGAAACCAAATGGTCATCGGGCCTTCGCCGAGTTTCTCTGGAGGGATGTTGGCAACGACATTTCCACGCCCGCATCAAAAACACTGCTAGATTGGATGGCATAAAACGCAATGGCATCTTCCGACACATAGCGAACCAATTTGACAGACTTCAGTCGGTGATTTTTAGGAATGTCATACCGGACATAGTCGGCATCGCCTCGGACCACCACGCCGTGAATGAGCATGGTGAGCAAGCCTTTGGCCATGGTGCTAGGTTGCAGCGGATTGGTAGAGGCTTCATGGCTCATGCCAGAGCCTGCTGCTAAAAGATCAAAGGCTTGGGCTTCAGATGCGTTGCCAGCCACATCAACTTGGCGAAGCCAAATCATGTTGAGCCCATTGCCTAAAGTACCCAAACCCGAGCCACTGCCCGGATTCCAATTCATCTTGTTGTCCAGCGAATACTCCCATTTCGCGTTGCCCTCAAGTCCCGCCACCTCAAGTGTGCGCGTGAAACCATCAACGCTTGCCGTGACAGACACGGGCGCGGGTGCCATGGTGTCTAGAACACATGTCACCACAACGATCTCGGATGTATTGCCTGCGTTGTCGCGAGCACGAACCCAAATCATTTTGGGTCCATCCCCTTTCACTTCAAACGAACCACCGGTACCCGATATCCAAGTCACACCTTGGTCTAACGAGTACTCCCAAGAAACATCGCTCTCTACAGCCCACAATCCATTTCGAGTGACGCCATCGCTCACACTCACTCCGGTGTCTGTGAAAGACAGTTTGGGAGGCTTCAAGACAACCGAGCCAGTGCTGGGGACAGTCGATGCGCTATCCGTCCCAGCTCCTGAACCCCCGCATGCAGTAATCATGGAGATTAAGCCAAGACTCACACCCAGAATAAATCTTTTGACACGAACACCCATCAAATTCATAGTCTAACTTTTGAAAAATTTGAATTGATCGTGCATTTCAATTGTGACAATTCGGTGAATTGCCATCCCGTTCAAAAGCCCAATAGCTCAGATGCGATCTATCGAAGTTGGACCGTGACTAATTCAGTTGAAAGATTTTGAGCGCGGGTCAAAACAACGAATCAACTGACTGGGAATTTCGGGAACTTGAGTGTTGAGATAAGTTCGAATCAAGGGCGCAGCCATCCAAGGTTTGGTGTTGCCACTCCAAATGCCTCGGGGCACAATTTGCGGATCACTGTTGTTCATTTGCAGTGTGACAACAGCGGGCAGAAGTGTCTCAAACTCTACTTCTGCCAAGCTCCATGTTCCAAGCGTCCAAATGCCTGCAATTTGCGCAGATTGAGATTGCGGTGGACTGTAGGCTTGAATGGCCTTGTGAATGGCTTGAAAGTTTGCTTCGCTTTCTTTGGGTTCCGTCACACCTTTGCAATTTTGAGTGTGCGCTAGCCATTGGTTTTGAATTTTTCCAAGAACATCGATTTCGATGCCGTCAATCACCACCAAATAACTGTGGTCAGCAGCTTTGATACTGATGTGAGAAGCGATGACGCCTACCAAGACGATCGCCAATAGCGGCAGGGCTACTTTCTTTTTCATCTTTGGGGTTTAACTGTTGGGGGTTGGGTTGGATTATGGCTGAGGTTGTTGGGCTTGCTTTGCTGAGCTCGCTGGGTGAGGGTGTGGTGGGTGGATTCCTCATACTGGAGTACCAGAAATCGTCACCCACCCACCACACCCTCACACAGCTGCGAACAGAAGTGTTGGTACTTGGAAATTTTCCGCACACCCAAAGTTGAGTAGTCAGGGTATAGGGGGCTGACGATTTCTGGTACTCCAGTATGAGGAAGCCCCCTATACCCTGACTGCTCAACGCCCCAGTATGAGAAAGCTGCCCATAGCCTTGCTACTCAACCCGCCCTCAATCAGAAGCTTGGTGACTTAGAAACAAAATTCCACCACTTTGAAAATGAATCGCAACGACGCTCCACATTTGGAAATATCGAAGGCCAAGGATTGTATTTTCCGGTCGATGGCAGCCAAGAAGCAATATGCGCATCAGTCACGCCACCTAATTCCTTGGCGCCATTCAAGGCCAACTCAATCGACAAGCGATCGCCATACCAACATTCACTGGCCAATTCGGCCATTCTGTTTTGAACAAACAACCACCGCTTTTCATTCCATGGCCAATCGCGATGGAACTCTGACACAAAGATACCAATTACCAAAGTGTCCTTTGGCAAATCTGCGGGTAAATCTCCCAAGCTCCAAGGATGAACCAGCCACACATCGCGTCCATTGGCGACGTTTGAGTTTGGATTTCCAAGAGTCAATGAAGTCGGTGGCGTAGGCATCAATGAGGGCTCTTCTACTAAATGGCTTAATGATCTCGACAATCTAGCTGATGCAGCAACAGGCAAGGTTTGCCTGGCAATGTTGTCTAGGGCCTCATAGCTTGAATCAATCTGAGTACCCGCACTGTGCCAAGCCTCAGGCGCAAAACGCGCTACATTTTCTGCATTGAACAAATAAGGCTTGTGACTGCCCGTACCAGCCACCCACTGCCAGCTCAAATGATTGCTGGCCAAATCGCCATCCAACAAATGGCCATAAAGCCAATCGGCCCCCACACGCCAATGAACTTTGCGCAGGTGCACCATATAACTGGCCAGCCACATGCGGGCGTGGTTGTGCAAATAGCCAGAGTCATACAAAGTCTTCACGGCCATATCGATGGCATTAACGCCGGTACAAGCTTGCAGAATATCCGCAGGAATTTGCTCCGCGTATGCACCGTCGGGCAAAACGCCCTCATGCAGCGATTCAAAAATGCCATCGCCTCGGTGTTGCCACACATGTCGATAGTATTCACGCCAACCCAGCTCAAACAAAAACTTATCTTGAGAATTTACCGTGTGTTGCAAGCGCACGCCCTCCAACACTTCCGGCAGACTCACGAAGCCGTGTGTAATATAAGGAGAAAGCTGCGTGACGGCGCCGTTCAATGCGTTGCGGGTACGAGCATATTCTGCCGGTTTAACTGAGGCAATTCTTGCCAGTGCTTCTTCGCGAGTTGAGGGAAAGAGGGACACGTTGTTGCCTTTAATTCAATTTTCACTTTGACTTTTGCTTTTGGCTGAGCTCGCTGGGCGAGGGTGTGGTGGGTGGGCTCCTCATACTGGAGTACCAGAAATCGTCACCCACCCACCACACCCTCACCCAGCTGCGAACAGCAGTGTTGGCCGTTGAAAACTTTCCGCACACCCAAAGTTGAGTAGTCAGGGTATAGGGGGCTGACGATTTCTGGTACTCCAGTATGAGGAAGCCCCCTATACCCTGACTGCTCAACGCTCCATCAAGAGGAAGCTGCCCATACCCTGACTGCTCAACGCTCCATCAAGAGGAAGCCCCTTTAGCCTTGTTGCTAAACCAATTATGCCGAAAGCTATAAGATGACCTGATAGCATTCACACAACCCAAGTACATCCATATTCCCACACAGAAAAGCCCCATGAACCTCACAGTCAACGGAAACAACCTCACCCTTGAGGTAGATCCCCAAATGCCCTTGCTCTGGGTTCTTAGAGATTCACTGAACCTCACTGGTACCAAGTTCGGTTGCGGTGTGGCTGCCTGTGGTGCTTGCACAGTCCACAAAGATGGCCAAGCAGTGCGCTCATGCGTCACACCCGTGGCCAGCGTGGCCGGTGCCAAAATCAAAACCATTGAGTCATTGGGCACCCCAGAAAAACCACATCCTTTGCAACTGGCTTGGATAGCCGAACAAGTACCTCAGTGTGGATATTGTCAAAGTGGCATGCTCATGGCTGCAGCAGCGCTCCTCGAAAGAAAACCCAAACCTACCGATGCGGACATCGAGGAAGCCATGACCAACTTGTGCAGATGTGGAACCTACCAACGCGTGCGTGCTGCAATTCACCGTGCAGCAGGAGCATTGGCATGAAGCGCCGTCATCTTATTCTCAGTGGTCTTGGCATCACAGGCGCGTTGATTGTGGGGTGGGGCGTGCTCCCTGCGCGATCACGCTTAGGCAAGCCAGACAACCTATTGCCCACCGAAGGTGAAATAGCCCTCAACGGTTGGATCAAAATTGCCAAAGATGGTGCTGTGGTTTTGGCCATGCACCGCAGTGAAATGGGGCAGGGCATTCACAACGCGCTTTCGATGCTGGTGGCAGAAGAACTCGATGTGCCCTTGAGTCAAATTCGTTTAGAGCAAGCCGGGCACGACAGCATCTATGGCAATGTGGCCATGTTTGTCGGCACTTTGCCGTTTCACCCGCTTCAGTCTGAGGGAGCAGACAAACCCTTTGTGGTTCAAAGTGGCGAGTGGATCGTTGGCAAAGTGGCGCGTGAATTGGGCGTCAATGCTACGGGTGGGTCTTCCTCTGTAAAAGATGCGTGGTCCCATTTGCGTTTGGCTGCGGCCACCGCCAAAGCCAGCTTGTTGCTTGCCGTAGCAAGCCAATGGAAAGTGCCTTTGAACGAAATCAAGGTCAAAGAGGGTGTCCTCACGCATGCCTCTGGCAAATCAGCCAACTATGGCGAGTTTGCAAAAGCCGCAGCCGGACAAACACCTCAAAATGTGGTTTTCAAAGATCGCAAAGATTGGACGCTCATTGGCAAGCCATCGCAGCGTGCCGATGTGCCCTCAAAAACCAATGGCACAGCAGTTTTTGGCATGGACGTGCGTTTGCCCAACATGCTTTTTGCCAGTGTGGTTCAAGTGCCTCAAATGGGTGGCTCCCTGGTTAATTTTGATGCCAAGGAAGCATTGGCTATGCCTGGCGTGGTGAAGTGTGTTCAGTTGGCCAGCCATGCAGGTTCTGCGCCTGGCTTTGCGGTGGTTGCCAAGACCACTTGGCATGCCAAGCTGGCGGCAGACAAAGTGAAAGCGCAATGGGCGCAGCGCGCGGAAGGTGCCATTGATACCCAGCGCATAGAGGCCCAACTCTTCGAAAAACTCAAAACAGAAAAGGGTTTTGCGTTTTACGAAAAAGGCGATGCTGATAAGGTTGAAAGCAGCGCGGCCAGCACCATTCAAGCGCAATACAAGGCACCTTATTTGGCCCACGCCACCATGGAGCCCATGAACTGTACAGCGCAGTTCAAAGGCGGTTTGCTTGAAATTTGGGCGCCTACGCAAGTGCCAGGTTTGGCGCGTGCTGCAGCAGCCAAGGTGGCCGATGTGTCTGAAGACAAAGTGAAGTTGAATGTCACCCTTTTAGGGGGCGGTTTTGGCCGTCGCTTAGAAGCCGATGTGGTGGCGCAAGCCACCCAACTTGCCATGGCACTCGATGGTGCGCCGGTTCAACTGGTTTGGACGCGTGAAGAAGACATGACGCACGATTTTTACCGTCCCATGCATGTGGCGCAGTTGACCGCCGCCATCAATGCCAAGGGTGAGGTGGAAAGTTTGCGCATCAAGTCGGCAGGCGATGCTATTTCGCCGCGGTGGATGTCGCGGGTTTTGCCTGCGCTGTCTGGGCCCATTGACGCACCTGATAAAACAACTGCTGAAGGTTTGTTTGATTTACCCTACGGTTTTGCCAACCAGCACATGGCGCATGTGTCCACGCGCATGGGTGTGCCCATTGGTTTTTGGCGCTCGGTGGGTCATTCGCACAATGCTTTCTTCTCAGAAAGCTTCATCGATGAATTGGCCTTTGAAACCAAACAAGATCCTGTCGCTTTTCGCTTGTCTTTGTTAACGCAGGCCCCACGCCATGCAGCGGTTTTAAAGTTGGCCGCAGAAAAAGCCAAGTGGGGCACAGCCTTGTCTTCGGGTCATGCGCATGGCGTGGCTTTGCACGAGTCCTTTGGTTCAATCGTGGCACAAGTGGCTGAGGTTTCCATGAAAGAGGGCGTGCTTCGGGTGCACCGCGTGGTGTGCGCCATCGATTGCGGCACGGTGGTCAACCCCAACACAGTTGCTCAGCAAGTTGAAAGCTCTGTGAGCTTTGCGCTAAGTGCAGCCTTGTTTGGCAAGATTGACATTCAAGAAGGTGTGGTGCAACAAACCAACTTCACCAACTACCCCTTGGTGAATTTGGCGCAGTCGCCAGTGGTTGAAACCTGGATCATGCCCAGTACGCAGTCGCCAGAGGGCGTGGGCGAACCCGCTGTACCGCCTTTGGCGCCTGCTGTGGCCAACGCCATGTTCAAACTCACGGGCCAGCGAGTGCGTTCGTTGCCTCTGAAGGCATAACCCCTAAGCCTTGCTTGAATTTGAAATTCAATCAAAATCACGACATGCCAAATTACAAACTCCAAGTTGAAGTCGTTCCTCAATATCTGCCCGAACAGTCAGATCCTGCCAGCGACCTCTACACATTTGCCTACAGCATCACCATCACCAACAAGGGCAATATTGCTGCCCAAGTTATTTCAAGATATTGGAGCGTGAACGACGCCAATGGCTTGCATGAAAAGGTCAAAGGCTTGGGTGTGGTGGGCTACCAGCCCTTGTTGCAGCCCGGTGAGAAATTTCAATACACCAGTGGCACACGTCTCAGAACGCCAACCGGCACCATGCATGGCAGCTATTTTTGTGTGGCAGAAGATGGTGAAAAATTTGATGTCGATATTCCCATGTTTGTACTCGACGCGCTCAGCAGTGAGTCAGGCAAGCGCAATTTACATTAGCCTTTTCAAAAACTGGTTCCTTGTGAGGGGCGCCATCACTTAGTCAGACATGCTTCACTTAGAGTCCAGGCGTCAAGAAAATTTATTGGGAATTGCCTGGATGATTGCCTCCATGGCGGCATTTTCTATTGAAGATGCCTTTCTCAAAACAGTCACCAAACAGGTTCCGGTTGGCCAAGTGCTCATGATGTTTGGTGCGGGCGGTTTGTGCATCTTTGCGATCATGGCAAGACGTATGAAGGCCCCGCTTTTTCAGCCACAGGTTTTCACGAGAAACATGTTAATCAGAGCTGTGTTTGAGTTCTTTGGCCGTCTGTTTTATATCTTGGCCATTGCCCTCACACCCATGTCCTCTGCGACGGCCATTTTGCAGGCGGCACCCTTGTTTGTCGCTTTGGGTGCCCGGGTTTTCTTGCATGAAAAGATAGATGGCAAAACATGGTTGGCCATCTGGGTGGGCTTGTTGGGCGTGCTCATTATTCTGCGTCCCTCTGCAGACGACTTTTCGGTGCTTTCACTGCTGGCCCTCATTGGGACCTTGGGCTTTGTGGGGCGTGATTTATTGACCCGCGCAGCGCCGCCTGCTTTAACCAAAGAAGTGCTTGGCTTTTATGGCTTTAGCACCACGGTGATTGCAGGTGCATGCTATGCAATTTGGGATGGCAAAGCCTTCGTGGCACTGGAATCAATTCAGATGGTGATGATCAGCGCTGCACTGGTTGCAGGTGTCTTTGCCTACACGGCCCTCATGAGCGCCATGCGCACAGGCTCCATAGCAGCAGTCACGCCTTATAGATACACGCGGCTTCTGTTTGGCATTTCAATTGGCATCATTGCATTTGATGAAAAGCTAGATGCACCCATGCTGGTGGGCTGCGCGGTGGTTATCTGCGCGGGGCTGTTTGTGGGCTGGCAAAACCAGCGTCGTCAACCCGCTCAATGATCACGGGATCGTTTTCTGGGCGAATCACGCGGATGCCATGCTTGCTCAAAATTTCGACATAAACTGAGGCCGCGCCTTCTTTGGCCAGAGCGTCTAGGCTTTCCACCACGGCGCTGACCTTGACCACTTCTGCAGATTCGGCGCTGAGGCCTACTTTGCAGTCAAAGTCCCAAAAATCGACCTCTTTGGGCAATGCTCGATTGCGTTCGCGCTTGAAGTATTTTCGGATCTCGTGCTTAACGGCCTCCAACACGCGATCTGGGTTTTTGCCTTCAATATGCAGGGGAAAGTTTTTTTTCATGGAGAAATCCTAAGTGGGGTTGGCGCCCATTTAGGACGTAGCTGCAATCACAGATTATGGCTCAGAGCAAAGTCTGACTAAATTCGATTAGAAGTTCAGGCGTTTGCCAAGAGCTTGAAATCGACGTCCCCACGCTTCGCGAGTCAACTCAATGCTGTCGTAAAAGCTTGGAATGACCAGCAGCGTCAAAATGGTGGAGGTGATGGTGCCACCAATAATGGCCACGGCCATGGGCCTGTAAAACTCACCGCCTTCACCCACACCAATGGCTACAGGCAACATGCCCGCAATCAAGGCGAAGGTTGTCATGATGATGGGGCGCAAGCGTTTGCGGCCTGCAGTCATGAGGGCTTCTTCACGCTCTATGCCTTGCTCTTCTAAGCTGCGCGCAGCATCCAAGAGCAGAATGGCATTTTTAGCTACCAAGCCCATCAGCATGATCACGCCAATGAGGCTCATCAGGTTCAAGGTGCTGCCCGTTAAGAGCAAGGCCAGCACCACGCCAATGAGCGACAAGGGCAAGGAGAACATCACCGCCAAAGGCGCAGTGAAGGAGCTAAATTGCATCACCAAAATAAAGTACATCAGACCAATGCCTGAAATAAGCGCAATGCCCATTTCGGTGAACACTTCTTTTTGGTCTTTGGAGGCGCCATCCAATTCAATGCCATAGCCTTCTGGAAAATTGATGCTCTTGGCCAATTTCAAAGCGTCTGCCGTAACCTCCCCTGAAGATCTGCCCTGCACATTGGCCGAGACGCCGATGGTTCTCTTGCCATCAAAGTGTTCAATTTTGGAGGGCGCTTTGCCCATCGAGACTTTGGCAATTTGAGACAAAGGCACCACCGTGTTCATGCCGCTTACAGTGATGGGCAGGCGCTCAATGTGCGACACATTCATGCGGTCTTCAGGGGCCAAACGAACGGCTACATCGCGCGCTTCGCCAGTGGGGTCAACCCAATCACCCACTTCAATGCCCGCAAAGGCCACGCGCAATGCATTGGCTGTGTCGGTGACGGAGATGCCCAGCGTATTGGCCAAACCACGGTCCAATTCAATTTGCAATTCGTTTTGCGGATCTTGTTGAGACAAACCAACGTCTACTGCACCTGGCACTTGTCGCAATTGCGCCATGAAATCGCTGGTGATGGCCAACAGTTTGCGCGAATCGGTGCCACTGAAACGAATTTGCACGGGCTTGGATGCGCCGTTCGATAAATCGTCTAAAACAGTGTATTCGGCACCTACCAATTGGGATATTCGCTGTCGTAATTCAATGGCAATGTCTTGCGCAGAGCGTTGGCGCTGTGTACTTTTTCCAATGTCAACGTAAATGCGTCCCCCCGTAGGGTTGACATAGCTGTTGGTGGCTTTAGTTTCAGGCAAAGTGCGGGCCATGACAGCCGCAGCTTCAAGCTTTAATCTGGAATATTCCAAATTGCTGCTTGCTGGAGAGCGCACATCAACGGCCAGAGTATTGCCATCTTCTTTGGGTAAAAAGCTGGACCCACCAAATTTGAATTGCAAAAAGATAGCGGCAAAAAAACTCACAATTGCAAATGCAATCATCCACCGTCTGTGATGAAGAGCCCAAGCAATGACGTTGCCATACCGATCCGCTTGGTGATCAAACCAATCGTTGAATTGTTTGAGTTTGAGGCTTAAACCTGTTTTCGGTTGAAGGTGATGATCGGGAGGATCTCCCCAATACGCAGACAACATGGGATCGAGCGTGAACGAGATCAACAAACTGACCAAAACAGAGGCCACCACCGTCAGTCCAAAGGGGCGAAACCATTCGCCCGATATGCCAGGCATGAAACCCACTGGAATGAACACAGCCACAATGGAGAAGGTGGTTGCTGCCACCGCCAAGCCAATTTCGGCAGTGCCATTCAAAGCTGCAGTGCGTCTGTCAAAACCGCGTTCCATGTGCCGAACAATGTTTTCTCGAACCACAATGGCATCGTCAATGAGCACGCCAATGGCCAAAGACAGACCTAGCAAACTCATGAAGTTTAGAGTGAATCCGCACAACCACACGGCTATGAACGAAGCAATGACAGAGGTTGGCAAAGACAGCGCTGTGATGAGCGTGGAGCGCCATGAGTTTAAGAAAAAATAAACGACAAAAATGGTGAGGCCAGCGCCAAAAACCAGAGCATGAACCACATTGTTCAAACTGTTTTGCGCTTCGATGCCACCGTCTTGCGTGATGTCAATTTGGGTGCCTTCTGGCAATGATTTGTTGATGTCGGCCACCATGGATCGAATCTGGTTGGCAACACTGACGGTAGATGCATCTCGAGAGCGTGTGATGGCCAATCCCACGTTGGGTTGACCGTTTCTGACACTCAGGGAATTGAGGTCGGCAAAGCCGTCTGTTACCGTGGCTACTTGCCCGAGCCGGATGAGGTCATTGCCACTTCGTTTGATGACAATTTGATTGAATTCAGCAGGCGTTTCAATGCGTCCAAGCAATCGAATGCTTTGATTTTCCAGAGAACCACGAATCTTGCCCACAGGCGCTGTGGCATTTTGTGTCCGCAGGGCATTGACAACTTCTGTGACCGAAAGATTGACTTCGCGCAGTTTTTGGGCGTGCAATAAAACACTGAGCTCACGCCTTAGTGCACCGTTGACATTGACCTGAGCTACTCCTTGAATACCCCTGAACTTGTCGGCAATTTGATCTTCCGCAATACGAGAAATTTCTGCATGACTTTGGCTGCGAGACGAAAGTGCCAGTTGCATGATGGGTTGCGCTGTTGGGTTAATGCGCAAAATGACGGGCTCGCGAATTTCGGTGGGTAGCTTGTAGCGAATTCTGCCAATGGCATTGCGCACCTCGTCTGTGGCTTCCACCATGTTCTTTTTGAATTCAAAGAAAACCAAGATGTTGGCGTTGCCTTCGAAAGCGGTGCCGCGCAATTCTTTGATGCCATTGACCGATTGAAGCGCCTTTTCAACTCGATTGAGAACTTCTCGCTCTACAGCATCGGGTGAGGCACCAGGATAGGTGATGTCAATGACCAACAAGGGCATATCGACATCTGGAATTTGATTGACTTTGAGCTTGGTCAATGCCAACAGCCCAACAGCCATGAGCATTATCAAAATGACGATTGTGACAACCGGCTTCTTAACGCTGAAATTGGACAAAAACATGGTTTATTGACCCACCTTGGTCGATGCGTCAGTGCGCAAGGTGAACTGTTGTCCATCTTTCAAATTGCTGTTGGTAGTTCGCAAAACCTTCTCGCCTGTACTGAGTCCGCTATTGACCACCCAATCACCCAAGCGGGTGTCGCGATCCCCCAATTGAATACCACGCTTGACAATTTTGTTGCCGTCGAGCACCCATGCAAAAACTTTGTCACCTTCTCTGCGCAAGCTACTTTCAGCCAGCATGACTACGGGTTTGGTGCTAGCTTCAATCACTCCCTCAGCAAACAAGCCCACCACTGGCGGTCTGTCTTTTGCGTTGATGGCCACAATGACAGACACTTGTCGGGTGACGGGGTTGGCAGCACCATCGATCCTTTTCACTGTGCCTTGACTGCTCAGTTGCTCGCTGTTTTGCCCCACACCATTGACTCGGAAATTGACGCGTTGACCGATCTTCACCACGCCCATTTGATCGGCAGCGATTTGACCTTCAAAGCGAATGCTGCTGGGATCAATGACTTGAATCAACTCTTTGCCTATTTGTGCCGTATCGCCTGCAGAAGCTTTGCGTGCACTGACCACACCATTGAAGGGCGCACGGACTTCTGAACGCTCGAGTTGTTGTTTGGCAGCAGCCACACGTGCCTTGCTGGCCACATGCTCGCTTTGTGCTGCATTGCGTTTGACTTCAGACTCTTCCAAGCCTTGCATAGACACCATGCCCTGGGCTTGCAGTGATTTCATGCGTTGAAATTGGCGCTCTGCACCGTCTAAGGATTGTGCGGCAGCCCGCATCGATTCCTCTGCGGAGTTGAGGTTGTCGCGCAGCACACTGCTGTCTAGGCTGACAAGCAAATCGCCTTTGCGCACGGGCTCACCATTCTCTTTGTGAACTTTGACCACGGTGGCACTGATTTCGGCGCGTAAGTCGGCCCGAATCTCTGGCTGCAAAGATCCTGAAATGACGGGGCCAGTTCCGTGTTCGGAGGTGCCCAGTTGGACGATGTCTTCATTGCCCAAAATCAAAGCCACACTTTCGGTCGTTTTGCCAGCGTCTGCCTCGGGCTTTTTACAAGCGACCAAGGTACTGCCAATACACAGGCAGGCGATCAAAGAGAGCGAGAAGGAATAAGAACCCAAACGAGGGGAACGCAACATGTGAACTCCGACTAGGAAAAAAGTACTCGAATTACATCATAAAAATGTATTTGAAAAGGATTTAAAGGCTGGTTCTAAGGGACCATATTTCAGGAAAAAGCACAACATCCAGCATCTTGCGCAAATAACTGACTCCCCCTGTGCCGCCGGTACCTCTTTTGAAACCAATCACACGCTCCACTGTGGTCAGGTGTCTGAAACGCCAGAGCCTGAATGCATCTTCCAAATCGGCGAGTTCTTCACCCAATTGATACAGGTCCCAGTATTGTTTGTGATTTCTATAAACCACCAACCAGGCTTCTTCCACCTGAGAATTGGCCGCATAGGCTTGTCGCCAATCGCGTTCAAGGTACGAGGTGGGAACAGCCAAACCACGACGCGCCAATAATTTCAAGCTCACGTCATAAAGAGATGGCGCGCAGTAAGCTTTCTCGACAACCGAATGCAAATCAGGTCGATGCGAATGAGGCATCAGCATGGCCGCATTTTTATTGCCCATCGAAAATTCAATGCAGCGGTATTGCCAGCTTTGAAAGCCACTGGATTGCGCTAAATAAGGGCGAATGGCGCTGTACTCAGGCGGCGTCATGGTGGCCAAGACATCCCAAGCATGCACCAACTGCGCCATGATTTGAGACACACGCGCTAACATTTTGAAGGCGTCTGGCAGGTCGTCTTGTTCAATGTGCTGTATGGCCGCTTTGAGTTCATGCAACATGAGCTTCATCCACAGCTCACTGGTTTGGTGCTGCACGATGAAAAGCATTTCATTGTGATCGGGCGACAAGGGCTTTTGAGCATTCAAGATGGCGTCAAGTTGCAGGTAGTCGCCGTAGCTCATGGATTGGCTGAAATCCAGTTGAGCTTTTTCCTCTTGCACAATGTGTGAGGTACTCATGTCCTCAGATGTTTCTGTATTTGGGACGGGCGTTGACGCGCCAGAGCTAAAGGGACATCCAGACATACTTGCTTCTTTCTGCGTTCAGGTCACTGCTTGCTTTTGTGAAAAGCGCGCTTGCTGCCATTCTTGGCTGTCCATCACTTCTTTCAGGTGACGCACGGCTTGCCATACATCGGCATAACCCAAGTACAAAGGTGTGAGGCCGAATCGCAAAGTGTCGGGATGTTGCTTGCGATCGCCCGCTCTAAAGTCTCCAATCACGCCGCGGGCTATGAGGGCTTGAACAATGGCGTAAGCGCCTTCGGTTCTGGTGAGGCTTACTTGCGAGCCGCGTAGTTCTTCCTGTTCTGGGGTGGCAATGCCAAAGCCATACCCTGCCAATTGGGTTTTCACCAGTTGCATAAAGAGGCTTGTCAGCGCCAGCGATTTGTGTCGCAAAGCTGTCATGCCGCCCAGCTTTTCGGCTTCCAAAAATACATCCAAGCCAGTGTCTAGAGCCGTCAAGCTGAGGATCGGTTGAGTGCCGCATTGGTAGCGGGTAATGCCTGTTGCGGGTTGGTAATCGGGTGTGAATTCAAATGGCGCAGCGTGGCCCCACCAGCCCGTGAGTGGTTGCCAAAAGCGATCGGTGTGATTGGGGTTGACCCAAACAAATGCAGGTGCGCCAGGCCCCCCATTGAGGTATTTGTAGCCGCAACCTACAGCAAAGTCTGCACTGGCACCATTCAAATCAACAGGTACCGCGCCTGCGCTGTGAGCCAAATCCCAGATGGTCAACGCGCCTACTGCATGGGCTGCGGCAGTCATGTCTTTCATGTTCAGCATGGCGCCCGTTCTGTAGTTCACATGCGTCAGCATCAACACGCCCACATCTGTTTGAAGGGCGTTTAGAAGTTCTTCGGCTTCTACCAATTTGAGCTGATAGCCGCGCTCTTTGCACAAAGCCTCTGCAATATAGAGGTCTGTTGGGAAGTTGGTGCGCTCACTGAGAATGATTTTTTTAGCAGGGTGGTCTGCTTTGGCAATCGACAAGGCTGCGCTGAGTACTTTGAACAAATTGATGGACGTGCTGTCGGCTGCTACCACTTCATCGTTTTTGGCGCCAATCAGTCTAGCAATTTTGTTTCCAACTTTGAGGGGCATTTGAAACCAACCTGCTGTGTTCCAGCTTTTGATCAAGTCGTTGCCCCATTCTTGGGCCACTGCTTGTGCAACGCGAGAAGGTGTTGCCTTGGGCAATACACCCAAAGAATTACCATCCAAATAAATCACACCTTCAGGTAATTGAAATAAATCGCGTAGGGAGCGCAAGGGGTCTTGTTGGTCAAGCACTTGGCAGTCTGAAAGGGTTTGGGGTGTCATGTTCAAAGTTCTCGGAGGATGGCGCGCACAGGGCTGGCGTCCGCGCTCATGAGTTTGAGGGGCAGGGCGATAAGCTCGTAATCACCCTCTGTGATGTGATCCAATTGAAGGTTTTCTAACACGCGCATGTTGCGTTGACGAATCACTTGGTGGCTGTCCAAGGTTTTGCTGTCGGCAGGATCGATGCTGGCGCTGTCAATACCAATCAGCTTGACACCCAAGTCTGCTAAGGCCATTAAGGTTTCAGGTGCAAAAGCAGTGAGTTGGGCGTCGAACTTGTTTAAGGGAAATGTCTCGTATGTTCTGATCAACACTCTCTCGGGCAAGTTTTGCAGTTGGTTGGCCAAATGCTGTATGGTGATGAGGTGGCCAACACCCATGGCGTGAATCACTCGGCAAGGGCCAATGAAAGTTTGCAAATCAACGTGCCCGATAGCCATGCCCGAAGGGTCGTAGTGCAAGGGCGCATCGGCGTGCGAGCCTACGTGAGGCGACAGGGTGATGGCGCTCACATTGACGGGACATTGTTCGGAAATTTGCGCTGACCAGTTCAATTGGAAAGGCGTATCTCCCGGAAAAACAGGGCTGCTGGCGTCAATGGGTGGGGAAATGTCCCAAATTTTTTTCATGAGGCGCAAAGATAGCGCTATGACGAAATTGTGGTGTCGGTTATATCCAACAGATGCACAATTTTCTCTCTTAAGTCGTCAATTAGAGTTCGTCGTAAACTTGCTGGCATGATTTTGACGCCTGATTCTTGGCAAGCCATTCAACTGACCGTGGCTTTGGCCACTTCAACCACCCTGATCTTGTTGATCTTGGCCACGCCATTGGCCTGGTGGTTGTCGCAAACTCAGTCGGCCTGGCGCGCACCCATCCATGCGCTGGTGACCTTGCCTTTGGTGTTGCCACCTTCTGTTTTAGGTTTCTATTTGCTGGTTGTGATGGGGCCGCAAGGTCCTTTGGGTCAATTCACGCAGGCCATGGGATGGGGGGTGTTGTCTTTCACATTCACCGGTTTGTTGATTGGCTCAATTTTGTTTTCCTTGCCCTTTGCAGTCCAGCCCTTGCAACACGCTTTCGATGCCATGGGTCCAAGGCCCATGGAAGTGGCGGCTACTTTGCGTGCCAGTCCATTGGATGCTTTCTTTTCTGTGGCATTGCCCTTGGCCAAACCTGGCATGGTGACGGCGGCCATTTTGACCTTTGCGCACACCGTGGGTGAGTTTGGTGTGGTGCTCATGATCGGTGGCAATATTCCTGGCAAGACAAGCGTGGTGTCCACTGAAATTTATGGCCATGTTGAAGCCATGGAATATGCGCAAGCCCATGTCTTGGCAGCAGGCATGTTGGCCTTTTCTTTTATGGTGCTGTTGGCCTTGGCCTTGATGAACCGTCGTCAAAGGCAATTGACATGAGCGCCATTCATTTGCAAGTCAAGATTCACCGTTCAGCCTTCAAGTTGGATCTGGATGTGCAATTGCCCGGGCAGGGCATTACCGCTATTTTTGGCCCCTCTGGATCGGGCAAAACAACATTGCTGCGCGCGGTGGCTGGCCTTGAAAAAAACCAACAAGGGCGTATTCAAATTGGCGAGCACATTTGGCAAGACACTCAGCAAGGTGTTTATCTGCCAACATGGCAGCGGCCTCTTGGTTATGTGTTTCAAGAATCAAGCTTGTTGCCGCATCTCAGCGTGACGGATAACCTGAATTTTGGTTTGAAGCGGGTATTGAAGTCTGCTGGCAATGCGCAGTCAGATGCCGCCAAAGCATTGCAAGCTTCTATTGAGCTCTTGGGTATTGGCAGCTTGCTGCAACGAATGCCCACCGAACTGTCGGGTGGTGAGCGCCAACGGGTGGCCATTGCCAGGGCCATTGCCATGCAGCCACAGCTTCTGTTGATGGACGAGCCCTTGGCATCACTTGATGTGGCGCGGCGACAAGAAATTTTCCCTTGGCTGTCCAAGTTGCGGGACGAACTCAAAATGCCCATGCTGTATGTCACGCATTCTGCAGAAGAGGTCACTCGATTGGCCGATCACTTGGTGGTGTTAGACCAAGGACAAGTCAAAGCGCAAGGGCCTGTGAGCGCTGTTCTCACACAAGTGGTGAACCCTGTGGTGGTGGGTGAAGATGCAGGTGCCTTGATTGAAGGCCGCATTGGCGAAGTTGATGGTCAGTGGTATTTATCACGTGTCGACTTTGAGGGCGGTAGTGTTTGGATGCGCGATGCGGGTTTGCCTGTTGGCAAAGCTGTTCGCATTCGCATCTTGGCGCGTGACGTGAGTTTGGCCACGTCCGAGCCGCACAACACCAGCATTCAAAATCAGCTGCGCTGCAGTATTCAAAGCATCACGCCTGATGCACATCCTTCTCAAGTCATGGTTGTTTTGAAGTGCGGCGCAAATGAGGTTCTAGCCCGCGTCACTAAGCGAGCTGTCGAGGAGTTGGGTCTGCAAGTGGGCCAGCCTTTGTGGGCACAAGTAAAGTCTGTGGCTTTGGTGGCTTGAGCAGGCTGCTTACATGGCCTCAAACCAGTTTTCGAGTTTGAGTTTTGGCACACGCATAAACTCTTTGATGTTGTTGGTCACCAGTGTGCCGTCAATGCTAAGTGCTTGCGCTGCAATCAAGGTGTCCATTGGGCCTATCGACAGGCCTTGTTTTTCTAATGAAGCTCGCAGGTCTGCATAAAACCAGAGGCACTGGCTGTCGAATGGAAGAATCTGCATTGGCGCTAAAAACATTTCAAGAGCCGTTCGATTCTTGAGAGACCCAGATTTGGCGACGCCATATGCCAGTTCGGAGGCGGCAATACTGCTGATACCAACTTCGCCTGCTTTGTACTTGCGGAATCTTTCGAGTACGTTAGGGGGTCGGTTGTTGATGATGTAGATACACGTATTTGTGTCTAGCAAAATCACAATAAAACCTCCGGACGAATTTGATGTTCTGGCTGTTGTCGCTCAATGTTTAAGCCTGATTCGAAAGCGTTCAATGCCGCTTCCATCGTTGCCCATGGATCTTCGATCGGCATCAACAAAACACCTTCACCCACACGTTTGATCACGACTTCTTTGGCGTTGAATCGGTATTCCTTTGGGAGGCGAACAGCCTGACTGCGACCCGTCTGAAAGATTTTGGCTGTATCCATGTTGGCTCCAAATTAGATTTGATTTGATATATACCAATGGTATGCATCATATACCACTTCATTGGAGATGAGGCATACATTGGCTTGCCTTTGTGAATTTATATGCATTATTCATATAAACAAACAACAAATGATTCGTTTGAGTTTTGAAGAAGGGGTCTGACAATCGCGTCCTTACTCTTTTGAGACGCATCATGAACACAATCAAATCAATCGTTGCAGCCGCCTTGCTGGCCGTATCTGGCCTTAACGTATCAGCCCAAACCTTGCTCAACGCTTCTTACGATGTGGCCCGCGAGTTTTACAAAGACTACAACGCTGCCTTTGTGGCCAACTACAAAAAGACCACAGGCAAAGATGTGAAGATTGACCAAGCGCATGGCGGCTCTAGTGCCCAAGCTCGCGCGGTGAACGACGGTTTGGACGCCGACGTGGTGACGATGAACACCACCACCGACATCGACTTTTTGGCCAGCAAAGGCATTGTGGCGGCCGATTGGACCAAACGTTTCCCACACAGCGCATCGCCCACCAGCTCCACCATGCTGTTTTTAACGCGCAATGGCAATCCCAAAAACATCAAAGACTGGGACGACCTGATCAAGCCTGGTATTCAAGTGATTGTGGTCAACCCAAAAACCGGTGGCAATGGCCGCATGGCTTACATGGCCGCTTGGGGCTATGTGCGCAAAAAGGGTGGCAGCGAAGCCGATGCAGCAGCCTTCGTCGCCAAGCTCTACAAAAACGTGCCTGTGTTGGCCAAGGGTGGCCGCGACGCCACCACCATCTTCTTGCAACGTAACATTGGCGACGTGCTCGTGACCTTTGAATCTGAAGTGATTTCTGTCGACAACGAATTTGGTGCCGGCAAGGTCGATGCCATTCACCCTTCCATCAGCATCGTGGCCGAAAACCCAGTGGCTGTTGTAGAGCGCACTGTGGCCAAGAAGGGCACAGGCGATTTGGCCAAGGCCTATTTGAACTATCTCTACTCCGATGAAGCGCAAGAGATTGCCGCCAAGCACGCCTTGCGCCCTAGCAATCCAGCCATCTTGAAAAAATACAGCAAAACCTTCAAGCCTTTGCAGTTGTTCACTGTGAACGAAGTGTTTGGCTCTTTCGCTGAAGCACAAAAAGTGCACTTCAACGATGGTGGCAATTTCGACAAGCTGTACACCGTGAAGTAATCCATGCTGTCTAGTTCCGCTGCGGCGGCGCCTGCCAAGCGCAGAGCGCCCGCCCGAGTTTTACCCGGCTTCAACCTCACCTTGGGGTACACCTTGATGTACCTCAGCCTAATTGTGCTCATTCCATTGTCAGCACTGGTGTTTAAAACGTTCACGCTCACGTGGGATCAGTTCTGGACCGCTGTGACAGGCCCGCGTGTGATGGCGTCTTATCGCCTGACATTTGGTGCCTCGCTCATTGCAGCCTTGGTAAATGTGGTCTTTGGTTTATTGGTGGCTTGGGTCTTGGTGCGCTATCAGTTTTTTGGCAAAAAGGTGGTTGATGCCTTGGTCGACTTGCCGTTTGCATTGCCCACCGCAGTAGCCGGTATTTCATTGACAGCTTTGTTGGCAGGCAACGGTTGGGTAGGACAGTACCTAGAACCCTTGGGCATTCAGCTGGCCTTCAACCCCAACGGCATTGTGATTGCGCTCATCTTCATCGGCTTGCCCTTTGTGGTGCGCACAGTACAGCCGGTGCTTGAAGATGCCGAAAAAGAATTGGAAGAGGCCGCAACTTGCTTGGGCGCATCGCGTTGGCAAACTTTCAGCAAGGTCATATTCCCATCCATTGCGCCTGCTTTGCTCACAGGTTTTGCCATGGCCTTTGCGCGTGGTGTGGGCGAGTATGGCTCGGTCATTTTCATTGCGGGCAACATGCCCATGATTTCTGAAATCACACCCCTCATCATCATTGGCAAGTTAGAGCAATACGACTATGCGGGCGCCACAGCGGTAGCCACTGTCATGCTAGTCGCCTCGTTTATCTTGCTCTTGATCATCAATGGCTTGCAAGCCTGGCAGCGCCGTCACTCGGGAGCACCTGCATGAGCTTTCAAATGATTCGCCGCGCAGAAGCGGGCACCACAGAAGCCGCTTGGGTGCGCTACACCCTCATTGGCATCACGCTCATCTTTTTGTTTTTGTTTTTGGTGTTGCCGCTGGCTGCAGTATTTGCAGAAGCCTTGCGCAAAGGCTTTGATGCGTATTGGGAAGCGCTCAAAGAGCCTGATGCGTGGTCTGCTATTCGTTTGACCTTGATCACAGCCTTGATTGCAGTGCCCCTCAATTTGGTGTTTGGCATTGCCGCTGCTTGGTGCATTGCCAAGTACGAGTTCAGAGGCAAATCTGTGTTGACCACATTGGTCGATTTGCCGTTCTCAGTGTCGCCTGTGGTGGCCGGTTTGGTCTATGTGCTGATGTTTGGCGCACAGGGTTGGTTCGGTCCATGGTTGCAAGAGCACGACATCAAAATCATCTTTGCCGTGCCCGGCATTGTGTTGGCCACCGTGTTTGTCACGTTCCCTTTCATTGCGCGTGAACTCATTCCCCTCATGCAAGCGCAGGGCAACGAAGAAGAGCAGGCCGCTATTGTGTTGGGTGCGACAGGCTGGCAAACCTTTTGGTACGTCACGCTGCCCAACATCAAGTGGGGTTTGATCTACGGCGTTATTTTGTGCAATGCGCGTGCCATGGGTGAGTTTGGCGCGGTGTCCGTGGTGTCGGGTCACATTCGCGGTCAGACCAACACCATGCCCTTGCACGTTGAAATTTTGTACAACGAATACCAATCGGTGGCCGCCTTTGCGGTGGCATCTTTGTTGGCCTTGCTGGCGCTGGTCACCTTGGTCATCAAGTCTGTGGCCGAGTGGCGCCACGAACGCGAGATGAAAGCCATTGGCGATTTGTCGCCAGAAAATACCAAGGCAGTGCCCTTAGATCTGTCATTGAAAGCTGCATCATGAGCATCGAAATCAGAAACGTTCACAAACAGTTTGGCGACTTCCACGCTTTGCGCGATGTCAGCCTAGACATTGACTCTGGTGAGTTGGTGGCCTTGCTGGGTCCTTCCGGCTGCGGCAAAACCACTTTGCTTCGCATCATTGCAGGCTTGGAAACTGCCGATACCGGTAGCATTTCATTCAGCGGAGAAGACACCACCCACGTGCACGTGCGCGAGCGTCAAGTGGGCTTTGTGTTTCAACACTACGCCTTGTTCCGCCACATGACCGTGTTCGAAAACGTGGCTTTTGGTCTGCGCATGAAGCCACGCAACACCCGCCCATCAGAAAGCGTGATCAAACAAAAAGTACACGACCTGTTGAATCTGGTGCAACTCGATTGGCTGGCCGATCGTTACCCATCACAACTCTCGGGTGGCCAGCGTCAGCGCATTGCATTGGCCCGTGCTTTGGCCGTAGAGCCCAAAGTTTTGTTGCTAGATGAACCCTTTGGCGCCCTCGATGCCAAAGTGCGCAAAGAGTTGCGCCGTTGGTTGCGCCGCCTGCACGATGATTTGCATGTCACCAGTATTTTTGTCACGCACGATCAAGAGGAAGCCCTGGAAGTGGCCGATCGTGTGGTGCTCATGAACAGCGGACGAGTTGAGCAAATTGGTTCGCCGCAACAAGTGTGGGACCACCCTGCCAGCCCCTTTGTGTATGGCTTCTTGGGCGATGTCAATTTGTTCCATGGCCGCGCTCATGAAGGTGAAATGCTTATTGGTGGCGACAACGCCGTCAGCTTGAACAGTCCCGAGCATCAACATGTACAAGACAGCAAAGCCTTTGCCTATGTGCGGCCGCACGACATTGAAGTGAAGCGCTACAGCACAGGCGATGCGGGCATCAAAGCCAAACTTACGCGGGCCATTGTGGTGGGCCCTATTGCCCGCTTGGAGTTTGAACCTGTCGATCACCATGACTTTGCCAAAGACACCGTCATTGAAGCGCAGTTGTCGGCTAACTTGTTTGCCGAGCAGCAATACAAAGAAGGCGAGACTTTGGTGCTCACGCCTCGCAAAGCACGCATCTTTGTGGAGTGCTAAGCGCGGTCAACGTTGCCTGCCAAGCCAGCACTGAATTGCAAAAGTGCTGGCTTTTTTTTGCTTGGTCAAGGCAAAATATCTGCATGACTCAAGACATCGTCCTTCAAGCGCCCGCCCAAGCCGCACAACTTTTCTTGCTGTTTCATGGCTATGGCGCAGACGCGCAAGACATGCAGCCCTTGGCCAGGCGGTTTGCCCAAGAATTTCCCAATGCCTGTGTGGTCTGCGTTCAGGCCCCAGAGCCCGCTGAAGCGGGGTTTGGCTGGCAATGGTTTCCCTTGCAAGGCGTGACGGAAGAAAACAGACCCCATCGAGTGAGAGAAGCCTTGTCAAGTTTCGTGGATCTCATTCGCCATTGGCAACAGCTTTCGGGCGTGACCCATGAGGCTACTGCATTGGTCGGATTCTCGCAGGGAGGCATCATGTCTCTGGCCGCCAGTTTGCAAGAGAAAGCCATTTGCGGCCGCGTATTGGGTTTTGGAAGTCGGTTTGTTCAGTTGCCACGGCAAGTGCCAGATACCGTTACTTATCATCTCTTTCACGGCAAGTCAGACAATGTCATTCACTACGGTTTTGCCGTGAGTGCCGCTGAACGTTTGGTGGCCATCGATGCCGATGTCACGGCCGATGTGTTGCCCTTCATCGGCCACGAAATCCACCCTCAAATGATCGATTTGGCCATCGAGCGCCTCACCACACACTTGCCCAAACGCATTTACAAGCAAGTTCAAGAAGCTGACCCAGGTGACGCCTCGGTCAAGCATTAAGCCCGTTAGAATGAAGCATTATTTCTTGTTGCTTCTACCAAGCAGCGCATCTCATGAGGTCTTTGCCATGAAACTTATCAATGCTTGCGTAGTTCTTTTCACTTGCTTGTCTTTGCAGGGATGTGCCATTGTGGCTGTGGCCGATGTGGTGGCCTCTACGGTCATTTACACCGGCAAAACAGTCGTGAATGTGATTGACGCTGTCACCCCTGACATCGTCAACAAGAAAAAGAAAGAGAAGAAAGACTGAATCTAAATACCGAGCCAGCCGTTGGTGCGCGCAAAGTGCAATGCTTGCGTGCGGCTGTTGACACCAAGTCTGCGGAACAAACGCCAGAAGTGAACTTTGACGGTGTGCTCGCTGATGGTGAGTTTGTCGGCAATGTCTTTGTTGCTCAAACCTTGGTCTAACATCAAAATCAATTGCTTCTGACGTTTGGAAAGTTTGGTCGGTGCCGCTACCGAGCCATCCGCTGCCGCTTCTTCAGCGGGTAATGGCAGTAAGCTGCGCAGACCTTCAATGATGGCATTGGGTGCGCTGGCCTTTTCTAAAAACAAATTGGCACCGGCTTCTAAGCAAGCCGCTTCGCACTCACTGGCCTCGGAGCCTGTGACCACCACCAAAGGCACATCGGGAAACTTGGCCTTTACCGCATGCACGCCCGACAAGCCCAAAGTGTCGGGCAATTTGAGATCGAGACAAATCAACTCTGGCTTGCCCTGACGTTCCACCGTGGCTTCTAAACTGTTTAATTTGGCAACAGAAACCACCTTCAAGCCGGGACGAACCCTCTGGACCAACATGGTGAGAGCGTCGCGCATCAGGGGATGGTCGTCAATGACGTAAACGGTCATGGTGTACTCAAGAATGAAACTTAAAGTATGAGAGTATCAGCAAAGTCAGGAACAAATCAAGCAACTTCTGTTGAATTTGAACACTTTTTGTAGATTTGATGAATCTCAGAGCGTCATCTTTTAGATTTCAAATGACCAAAAAATCTGAAGCTCAACCCTTGGCTTGTGCTTTTTCAGCATTTTCAGCAACGAGGCTTTCGATAGCGGCCAGCACTAAGTCTATGCTGGCATCTTCACCCACAAGCAATTGAGCCCCCAGCTCACTGATAGCAAGTTGGGTGTTTTGCTGCAAGCGTGCAATGGCTGTGCCTGCATCTTTGGGTGAAGTGAAGCCTGTACTTTGCAGCAACACCTTGCCCTGCGGGTCGACCAGTTTGAAATAAAACTGACCGTCTTGTTCGCGGTACTGTTTGAACGAAGGGCTGGCGGCGCGAGCTTGTTTGGTGCCGGCTTTGGCAGTGCCAACGTTTGCCAAAGCTCGCAGCCCAACGGCATGACGCAATTCTTTGATGAAGGGCGTTGCAATATCGCGAGCTTTGGCTGCACCCATCAGCAACAAGGCATCGACTTTGGCGGGGTTATTGATGAGCTCTTCGTATTTGGCTCGCATCGGCGCCACTTCGCGGTCAATGCGCTCCCACAAAACTTGCTTGGCATCGCCCCAACCAATGCCCTCTGCATACGCCTTGGCCAAAGCCGCCGTTTCCTCGGCACTGGCAAAGGCTTGGTAAATTTGAAACAAGGCAGAACCCTCGGTGTCCTTGGCCTCGCCGGGCGCGCGTGAATCGGTCACGATGCCTGCAATCAATTTTTTCAACTGCGCACTGCTGGAAAAAAGTGGAATGGTGTTGTCGTAGCTTTTGCTCATCTTGCGACCATCAAGACCCGGCAGCAGCGCCACAGATTCTTCAACAACAGCTTCTGGCAACACCAGGTGTTCGCCATACAAATGGTTGAAACTAGAGGCCATGTCGCGGGCCATTTCAATGTGTTGAATTTGATCGCGGCCCACAGGTACTTTGTGGGCCTTGAACATCAAAATATCGGCACCCATGAGCACCGGGTACATGAACAAGCCTGCAGACACATCGGCATCGGGGTCGTTGCCTGCGGCGTTGTTTTTGTCGACCGAAGCTTTGTAGGCGTGAGCTCGGTTGAGAACCCCCTTGCCTGTGACACAAGTCAAAAACCAAGTGAGCTCTGGAATTTCTGGGATATCCGATTGGCGATAAAACATAACGCGCTCAGGGTCCAAGCCCGCGGCCATCCAACTGGCCGCAATTTCCAAAGTAGAGCGCTGAATCCGAGCGGGCTCATCGCATTTGATAAGCGCGTGGTAATCGGCCAAGAAGTAAAAACCTTGCGTGGCTGGATTGCGACTGGCTTGCACAGTGGGGCGAATGGCGCCTACGTAGTTGCCTAAGTGCGGTGTGCCGGTGGTGGTAATGCCCGTTAAAACACGCGTGCGTTGAGTGGTGTCAGTCGTCATGGCTTGTGTATTTTCAAGAAATAGATTTCAACATAATTTCGATCAGTCCAAATGTGGCGCCCATCACGGGGTCTAACCACAAGTGATTGACCACACCTGTGATGGCCAGTGCCATCACAATGTAGAAGCCGTAGGGCTCAATGCGGGAGAACTGATAGGCCATTTTCCAAGGCAGCAGTCCCACCAAAATACGCCCTCCGTCGAGTGGCAAAAGTGGAAACAGATTGAAGGCAAACATGACCACATTGCTCAACACACCCGCTTTGCACATGGCCAGAAAGAATTTTTCAGAGACACCAAAGTCGGTATAGACCACAAACAGCAGTGCCCAAATGATGGCTTGTAGTAAGTTGGCTGCAGGCCCTGCCAAAGCCACCCACACCATGTCGCGTTTGGGATGGCGTAAATTGCCAAAATCAACGGGAACAGGTTTGGCAAAACCAAACAACAAGGCGCCACTGGTGCTGAAGTAAAGCAGCAATGGCAATACCAGGGTGCCCAGCCAATGGATGTGCGGCAATGGGTTGAGTGTCACTCGCCCCAACAGATAGGCGGTGCGATCACCAAAATACTTGGCGGCATAGCCATGCGCGGCCTCATGCATCGTGATAGCAAAGATCACAGGAATGGCATAGACCGAAACGGTTTGAATGAGTTGAGAGGTGTCCACAGGTGAATTGTCTCAAAGTGTGGGGGTGTTCATGCAAAAATTTAAGTGAGTCCTAGCAAGGCCACATCGCCCAAACCTTGGCGAATGACCTCAATGCCTTCACCCGTGCAGTCCACGATGGTGGTCGGCTCTCGGGTGCAAGCACCCGCGTCAATCACACCTGCAATGAGTTTTTCATAACGATCCCGAATTTCTTCAGGATCGTTGAGCGGCTCGGACTCGCCAACCGGAATGAGCGTCGTGGCCAGCAAGGGCGCGCCATGCAAGGCCAACAACTCTTGCAACACGGCGTGCTCTGGCACCCGAAGGCCAATGCTTTTGCGCTGAGGGTGGCTTACGCGGCGCGGCACTTCTTTGGTGGCCTCCAAAATGAAGGTGAATGCACCAGGTGTGGCCTGCTTGAGCATTCGAAACTGGGCGTTGTCCACCTTGGCGTAGTTGGCCAATTCACTCAGGTCTCGGCACAACAGGGTGAGATGGTGTTTGTCGTCCACGCCGCGCACCTTGCGCAGATGGTCGGCGGCGGCTTTGTCATCCAAGTGGCAAACCAGGGCATAGCTGGAGTCGGTAGGCACCGCCAAGACACCCCCTTGGTTCAACAAAGTGACGGCTTGTTTGAGCAAACGTGCTTGCGGATTGGTGGGGTGAACGGAAAAATACTGAGCCATGAATATTCAAACCATGAAGGTTTGAGCGGGTGAGTGTTTCACTGAATTCGGTCTGACAACAATTCCCACACGGGTTTGAGTTGTCCGGGCAACCACGGCAATGGCCGTGAAGCCATAGCGCGCAGGGTGGGCAATGACCGCAACCCCACCGGCCCCAGTGATCCATGTGACAGCGTTTTCTAAGCTGGCCCAGCGGTGTGGCACAAAACCTGGTTTGTTTTCAGTCAGGTATTTTCGGAAAACCTCGGAGGTGTCTTTGCACACACCACTCTCGACCAAAAACCGCGCAAAGTGAGTGCGCGAAATGAGTTCGTGGTTGCCGGCATATTTGAGGGCACCTTCGTAAGCGCCATGAATGCCAACCTTGGCCAAGCCATCCGACATTTCTTGGGCGCGCTCGGCACGGCCGCCGCGGGTATTTCGCAAACCCTGAACCAAGGCTTCGTTGGTATGGTCAAAACCCAAGCCCACAATGTGAACCGTTTTGCCTGCAAAGGTGATAGAAATTTCAACGCCTGTGAGGTACTTCATGTCCAAGGCTTTGGCCGCAGCCATGGCACGCTCTTGACCGCCAATTTCGTCGTGGTCGGTGAGAGCCCACAGCTGGACGCCGTTGGCTTTGGCACGCGCAGCCAAAGCTTCTGGCGTGAGCGTGCCATCAGAGACCACGGAGTGGCAATGCAAGTCGGCGTTGAGTAAGGGTTCCACAGGGGTATTTTAGGTGCTAGCGGGTGAGCTGACGCCTCTGAACGATAATTCCACCAGATTTAAGTGAGATTTTTATGGCTTTGATGATCACCGATGAATGCATCAATTGCGATGTGTGTGAACCTGAGTGTCCCAATCAGGCGATCTACCTCGGCCCCGAAATCTATGAAATTGATCCGAGCAAGTGCACAGAATGCGTCGGTCATTTTGATGAGCCCCAATGCGTCCAAGTTTGTCCTGTGGCTTGTATTCCGGTCAATCCCGCGCATTTGGAAAACAAAGAAACTTTGTTTCAAAAGTATCTGCGCCTGCAGCAGGCCGTTTAAACGCCCTCGGGCCGAGGAGGCTTGGGCCTGGGGGGTTTGCTGGTGTGAATTTGCACCATGGCTTTTTCCATGTCACCCTCGATCAGCAATGGGGCTGCTTTGACCGAGCGGACAATGCTTTCCTGAATGAGGTCGCGCTGCTCAGCCATCGGTTTTTTGAGCACCCAATGGATCACTTCGGCTTTGACACCAGGATGGCCAATGCCTATGCGCAAGCGCCAATAATCACCCGTGCCCAATTGGGCATGGATATCGCGCAAACCATTGTGGCCCGCATGACTGCCGCCAAACTTGAGCTTGGCTTGCCCTGGCACAACATCCAATTCGTCATGAGCCACCAAGATCTCTTGCGGGGCTATCTTGAAAAATTTAGCAAGTGCACCCACTGATTTGCCCGACGCGAAATAACTTTTGTCGGGAACCAAGCTCACATTGAGTTCACGCGCCAAGGCGTCGGTCCACCAAAAGCCAGCGTTGTGGCGGGTGTCCTCGTATTCGGCGCCTGGATTTCCCAGGCCAACAAACAGTTTGATCATGTGCGAGTATAAAAACAAAACAACCCGCACAAGGCGGGTTGTTTAGAACACTTTAGGTGTTAGAAGCGTAGAAAAATTACTTTTTCTTGGCTTTGGCTTTTGGATCGGCCGCGGGTGCTGCATCGGCTGCAGGTGCAGCTTCTTCGGCAGCAGGCGCCACCACAGAGACCAACACGGGGTTTTTCTTGCCGTGTGTGACTGCTTTGACGCCCTTGGGCAATGTGATGTCGGCCAGGTGCAATGAAACACCTTTCTTCAAACCAGACAAATCAACGTTGATGGCTTCTGGTAAGTCGGCTGGCAAGCAAGCGATTTCGAGCTCATTCATGATGTGATTAATCAAGCAAGCGTCCACTTTCACAGCAGGCGAAACGTCTTCACCGGTGTAATGGATTGGCACTTTGCGGTTCAAAGTGGTTTTGGCATCAACGCGTTGGAAGTCGATGTGCAAGACCAATTGTTTGTAGGGGTGCATTTGGAAGTCACGGAGCAACACTTTGGTTTCTTTACCGTTCAATTCCATGTCCAAGATGCTTGCGTGGAAAGCTTCTTTTTTCAGGGCATGCCACAGGGCATTGTGGTCGAGTTCGACCAATTGGGGTTGTTGATCTACACCGCCATAAACAATACCAGGTGTCTTACCTGAATTGCGCAGACGGCGGCTCGCACCCGTACCTTGCATAGAGCGCTCAAAAGCGACAAATTTCATAACT
>JAJTGB010000111.1 GCA_021298995.1 Comamonadaceae bacterium
ACCAACAACACATCCACGCCGCCTTCCACCAAGGCTTGTGTTTGTTCGTAATAGGCTTTGCGCAAAGACTCAAAATCGACATTGCGCGCACCGGGATCGTTCACGTCCGGACTGATGCTGGCTGTTTTGGGTGTGGGGCCTAAAGCACCCACCGCATAACGCGGCTTGTCGGGCGTTGAAAACTTGTCGCAAGCTGCGCGGGCCAAGGCGGCCGATGCGCGGTTCATCTCAATGGCCAAGTCGGCCATGTTGTAGTCTTCCTGGGCAATGGTGGTGGCACCAAAGGTGTTGGTTTCAATCATGTCGGCACCTGCCGCCAAGTAGCCTTCGTGAATGTCGCGAATCACATCGGGACGCGTCAAGCTCAGCAGTTCGTTGTTGCCCTTGACATCTTTGGCAAAGTCTTTGAAGCGCTCACCTCGGTAATCGGCTTCACTCAATTTGAAGCGCTGGATCATGGTGCCCATGGCGCCATCGAGAATGGCAATGCGTTTTTCCAGAATGGCTGGCAGGGCTTGGGCGCGGGTGTAGTTCAAAGGTTTCATACCCTTATTGTAAAAAACATCAGGGGGCCTTGAAGTGCATTGCAATCAAATACCTATAAATACGCCCACTTCCAACCCAAAGTGCGGCAAGGCTTCGGAGACAATACAGGCCGTGTCTACCGAAGTCCTCATTTCCCCCCATATTCTGAGCATCCTCAGCGAGGTCTTTGGCTATGAGTCGTTTAGAGGGCCTCAGCGCGACATCATTGAACATGTCACCAGCGGCCAAGACGCCTTGGTGCTTATGCCCACAGGTGGCGGCAAAAGCCTGTGCTATCAAATTCCAGCCATTGCACGGCAAAACGCTGGCCTTGGCATCACCATTGTGGTGTCGCCCCTCATTGCCTTGATGCACGATCAGGTGGGCGCGCTTCACGAAGCCGGTGTCAGTGCTGCCTTTCTAAACTCTACCTTGAGCATGGACGAGGCTCAGACCATTGAGCAGCGTTTGCGCCGAGGCGAAATCACGCTGCTTTATGCCGCCCCCGAAAGAATCACTACGCCCCGATTTTTGGCCTTGCTCGATTCGCTTTACAGCCAAAATGCCTTGAGTCTGTTTGCCATCGATGAGGCCCATTGCGTCAGTCAGTGGGGCCATGACTTCCGGCCCGAATACCGCGGTCTCACGGTGCTTCACGAACGCTATGCCAAGGTGCCCCGTGTTGCCCTCACCGCCACAGCAGATGCGCTGACGCGCGCCGACATCATTGAGCGCTTGCAGCTGGAAGACGCGCGCCTTTTTATCAGCAGCTTTGACCGGCCCAACATTCGTTACACCATTGTTGAGAAGAAAGACGCCAGCACCCAACTGCTTCGCTTCATAGAGCGCGAGCATGAAGGTGAGGCTGGCGTGGTTTATTGCCAATCACGCAAGCGGGTGGAAGAGGTTGCCGAGCTGTTGAAAGAGGCGGGCATCGATGCCTTGCCTTATCACGCTGGCTTGGATGCCGCCATCCGGCAAAAAAACCAAGATCGGTTTTTGCGTGACGAAGGCGTTGTCGTGGTGGCCACCATTGCCTTTGGCATGGGCATCGATAAGCCAGATGTGCGCTTTGTAGCCCACTTGGACATGCCCAAAAACATTGAAGGCTACTACCAAGAAACCGGGCGCGCGGGGCGAGATGGGCTGCGCGCAGATGCCTGGATGGCTTACGGTTTGCAAGATGTGGTCAACCAGCGGCGCATGATTGATGAAAGTCCTGCGGAAGAAAACTTCAAGCAACTGTTGCGCGGCAAACTGGATGCCTTGCTGGCTTTGGCCGAAGCCACAGACTGCCGCCGAGTTCGCTTGTTGGCTTATTTTGATGAGCACAGCGAGCCCTGTGGCAATTGCGACAACTGCCTTCACCCTCCCGCCGTTTGGGATGGCACTGACGCCGCCCGAAAGTTGTTGTCCACCGTTTTTCGCGCAGAACAACACAGCGGCTTTTCGTTTGGATCGGGTCACATCATGGACATCTTACGCGGTAAGTCCACCGAAAAAATGGCCCAGTTTGGCCACTCGCAATTGAGTACTTTTGGCATTGGCGCCAATTTCAGCGAGACACAGCTTAGAGGTGTCTTGCGCCAACTCATCGCCATGGGCGCGCTCAATGTTCAGGGGCAAGTGTTCAATACTCTTCAACTGACCGAAGGGTCTCGGGCTGTACTTCGAGGCGACATCAAAGTTTTATTGCGGGAGTCTGTGAGCCACAAACCAGAGAAAAAAAACCGCAAGCCACAAGCACCAGGGCCAGCGGCTGCCAATTTGGGTCAAGACGATTTGGTGCGCTACATCAACCTCAAGTCATGGCGTGCAGAAGTAGCCAAAGAGCACAACTTGCCGGCCTACGTTATTTTTCACGACGCCACTCTGGCCCACATTGCCTCAGTCAATCCCCAAAATTTGGACGATTTGCGAGGCATCAGTGGTATCGGGGTTAAAAAGCTTGAAGCCTATGGAGAGGCGGTGTTGCAGGTGTGTGGAGTTCGGCTAAAATAGTCGGCTGAACTAAATGAGGTTTTTTCATGTCTGCACACAACGATTCACACGAAACCCAAGATCCTGTTGAAGGCATCGTGAAGCACATTCCTGTCGTGATTCCTGTCGCTGGCGCAGTTTTGATCTTTTTGCTGGCGTTCATTGCTGTTTTCATGGCCTAAATAGGCCCTTAACAGCCCCGCTCTTTTCGACATACCCGCCTTTGTCAAGGCGGTTTTTTTTCGCCCCCCGATCAACGAAACAAACCTGAAAACCAAGGTTATGCGTGTTTTGCATACATTTTGAAGGGTTTTCAAAATTATTGGCACCCTTTTCCCGCCATCGTCTTTAAAATTCGGGACCGGTTACGGGCAGGTTACGGCCAAGTTACGGGACTGGGTGTCGTTTTTTGAAAAGTTCGATGTGAGTGGCTCATGTGAGTCACTGCAAGGTCTTTTCAAAAAACGATTTTTAAACTTAGGAGCTTTTCCCATGAACTCACCCGTGATGCAGGGCCTGAACCTCAACACCCCCAACTATGTAAAAAACCCCAAGCTGGTTGCTTGGGTGGCAGAAATGGCGGCCCTGTGCAAGCCAGACCATGTTTATTGGTGTGATGGCTCCGAAGAAGAGTACGACCGCCTTTGCCAACTCTTGGTAGACAAGGGCACCTTCAAAAAACTCAACCCCGCCAAGCGCCCTGGCAGCTTCTTGGCTTGCTCTGACCCGTCCGATGTGGCCCGCGTGGAAGACCGCACTTTCATTTGCACCGAAAAGAAAGAAGAAGCTGGCCCCACCAACAACTGGATGGCACCTGCAGAAATGCGCAAAACCTTGCACCCTTTGTTTGAGGGTTGCATGCAAGGCCGCACCATGTATGTGGTGCCTTTCTCCATGGGCCCATTGGGCTCGCACATTGCCCACATCGGCATTGAGTTGACCGACAGCGCCTACGTGGCCGTCAATCAAAAGCTCATGACCCGCATGGGCAAGGCCGTGTTTGATGTGATCGGCGCAGATGGCGAATTCGTACCCTGCTTGCACACCGTGGGTGCACCCTTGGTCAATGGCGCCAAAGACGCCACGTCTTGGCCTTGCAACCCCAGCCTGAAGTACATCGTTCACTACCCAGAAACACGCGAAATTTGGTCATACGGCTCAGGCTACGGTGGCAACGCTTTGCTGGGCAAAAAATGTTTGGCCTTGCGCATCGCCTCCAGCATGGGCCGCGAACAAGGTTGGTTGGCCGAGCACATGCTCATTTTGGGCGTGACCAATCCACAAGGCAAAAAGTACCATGTGGCAGCGGCTTTCCCAAGCGCTTGCGGCAAAACAAACTTCTCCATGTTGGTGCCGCCAGAAGGCTTCAATGGCTGGAAAGTCACCACCATCGGCGACGACATTGCTTGGATCAAACCTCAAGCCAATGGCAAGATGATGGCCATCAACCCCGAAGCCGGTTATTTTGGCGTGGCTCCTGGCACCAACCACCACACCAACCCCAACTGCATGGCCAGCTTGGACAAAAACGTCATTTTCACCAACGTCGCGTTGACCGATGACGGTGATGTCTGGTGGGAAGGCATGGAAAAAGACACAGGCAAATTGCCTGATCATTTGATTGACTGGCAAGGCAAAGACTGGACACCCCAGATTGCCAAAGAAACAGGCGCCAAAGCAGCACACGCCAACGCCCGCTTCACCGTGTCTGCCATCAACAACCCTGCACTTGACGCCGCTTGGGACGATGCCGCCGGCGTGTCCATCGACGCCTTCATCTTTGGTGGACGCCGCTCCACAACCGTGCCCTTGATCACAGAGGCTCGCAGCTGGACCGAAGGTGTTTACATGGCCGCAACCATGGGTTCTGAAACCACGGCAGCTGCCTTTGGCGCACAAGGCGTGGTTCGCCGCGATCCTTTCGCCATGCTGCCATTCTGCGGTTACAACATGAGCGACTATTTCCAACACTGGTTGGACATGGGCGCCAAAATTCAGGCTGGCGGTTACAAGTTGCCTAGCATTTACTGCGTCAACTGGTTCCGCAAAGACGAGGCCGGCAAGTTTGTCTGGCCCGGTTATGGCGACAACATGCGTGTCTTGAAGTGGATCATCGACCGCTTAGAAGGTCAGGCCCAAGGTCAAGAGACCATGTTCGGCATCACGCCTACTTATGGCGAATTGAACTGGACAGGTTTGAACTTCACAACAGATCAGTTCAAAACGGTTACCAGCATTGACAAAGCCGCATGGCAGCAAGAATTCCAATTGCACACCACGCACTTTGAGCAATTGGCTTACAAACTTCCAAAAGCATTGCTCGACACCAAAGCGGCGTTAGAGCAACGCTTGGCCGCAGTCTGATCAACACAGACTCGCGCCAAAAGCTGGCGCAAGCTTTGATATGGGTCACACCGGCCTTGTGGTCGGTGAATTACATTGTGGCCAGAACTGCGCCTGGCATCATCAGCCCCCATGTCTTGGCATTGGGGCGCTGGTTTTTAGCCGGCCTTATTTTGGCTTTGATTGCCCGCCACGAACTGTGGCACGAGCGCCATAGCACCTTGCAAGCTTGGCGGCAGTACGTGGTCTTGGGCAGCTTGGGCATGCTCATTTGCGGCGCCTGGGTGTACTGGGCTGCAGAAACAACCACGGCCATCAATATTGCATTGATCTATGCCGCCTCACCTGTCTTGATCACCCTGGGCGCCGTCATCGGGCTGAAAGAGTCGTTCACTTGGAAACA
This sequence comes from Comamonadaceae bacterium, assembly GCA_021298995.1. GTDB lineage: Bacteria > Pseudomonadota > Gammaproteobacteria > Burkholderiales > Burkholderiaceae_C > Limnohabitans_A. The sequence goes on from JAJTGB010000111.1 coordinate 5,252, forward strand.
GTCGCTGGGGGTTGGCATCGCTTTGCTGGGTGTCTTGCATGTGGTGGTCAAAGGTCAGTGGGCGGCACTGTCGGAAGTCGTTTGGGTCTTGGGTGATGGCCTGGTGGTGATTGCCATGGTGGCGTGGGCCGCCTACGCTTTGTTGCTTAAAAAGTGGGCCAGCCCTTTGAGCTCAACCGCAAGATTGGCTGCCACTTGCATGGGCGGCAGCTTGGTTTTGTTGCCCTTTGCAATCACCGAGTGGACGGCAACACAGCATGCCGGATGGAGCTTGAACGCCGTATTGCTTATAGTTGCTGCGGCAGTTTTTCCAGGCGTGGGCGCTTACTGGGCTTACGGCTTTTGTCAAAAAACCTTGGGTGCGAGTCGTGTGGCGGCAAGTCTGTACCTGGGGCCCTTGTACGGAGGCTTGGCGGCTTGGCTGTTCTTGGGCGAGACCTTGGGTTGGCACCATGCAGTGGGTGCCGCTTTCATTTTGCCTGGCATTTATTTGGCCTCACAGAAAGTTAGCGCTGACTCTCAAAAAGCCGTTTGAGCTTCAACATCAAAAAAGCCTCCCGAAGGAGGCTTTTGCGTGGCGCCATTAAATGTAGTACTGGCGACTTTGAAGCATGCGCTCAACTCGGCGCTGTGTGCTGCTTTGAAGTGAAGGCAAGTCATCGTTTGTGCGGCTCAAAGCACTTTGCAATTCAGACATCAGTCGGGCATCTGTTTGCGCAATTGACCACAGACGCTCATCGGAGCGGCGGCGCGCCATGCTGGCAGACCAAGCATCCAAAGCTTGCTTGGTTTGAATCGCCAGTTTTTTGGACACCCCAGCAAACAAGCCGACTGCGGCAAATGCCACCGCCCACAGCGCAACCCACGCTGCCAGCAAATGACCATCGGCCCACGTGGCCATCATTTGGTCAGCCACAACCACAAACGCTGCCACGATGGCTGCCAAAAGCATGGCTGCCAAGGTGCGAGTTGGGCTGAAGTTGTCGCCCATGCGTTTGAAGTTGGCGACCGCCTGTTCGGCGCGGTCAACACCAGGGTGGGTGAGGGGGTACTCTAAGTGGACAAAGTTGTGTTTCATCTTGATTTCCTAGTTTGGATTGACTGTTTAGTCTTCCCATTGGGGTCTTAGCTTTGGGATCAATCCCACTTTTTGCTTGACCATGGACGAATCATAGGGTTTACTCTAGTGTTGTTCAACTTTATATTGATGATGCTAAACATTCACAACAGAAATGATTGAGCCTGTCCACACCAACTTTCGCAGCTTGGATCTGAACTTACTTCGGGTCTTTGATGAGGTCATGGCAGAAAAGAGCTTGACCAAGGCGGCACGCAATTTGTCCATCACCCAGCCCGCTGTGAGCAACGCCCTGCGCCGTCTGCGTGAAACATTGGGCGACGATCTGGTGCGACGCGATGGCCATGGCATCACGCCCACGCCCTTTGCATTGCAGCTGTGGCCCAACGTGAGGGCGGCACTCGACCAATTGCAAACGGCCTTGGTGCCTCAACACTTTGTGCCGGCTGAAGCTCGCAATTCTTTTGTCTTGGCAATGGCCGATGCAACTGCGGCAGAACTGATGGGCGATCTGGGTCAAGTCTTAGAAAAACAGGCGCCCAAGGTGTCTATACGCGTTTTGCCGCTGACCACCCGCGACCCCAGAAACATGTTGAACGATGGCACAGCCGATTTGGCATTGGGTTATTTTCCAGCTGTATTGGCCGACCTCACTGCAAAGGCACAGTCAGGGGAAGCCGTTGCATTCGAGCATCAGCGCTTGTACGACGGCGAGTATGTTTGCGTCATGCGGCGCCAGCATCCTTTGGCGCAAAAGGACATCAGCTTGGATGAGTTTTGCAATGCTCGACATTTGTTGGTGAGTTTTTCTGGACGGCCTTATGGTTTTATCGATGAAGCCTTGGCATCGATTGGCAAACAACGCCGCGTGGTCATGACCGTGAACCAGTTTTTCACGGCAGGTCGCGTGGTGGTGAACTCTGATTTGTTA
>JAJTGB010000006.1 GCA_021298995.1 Comamonadaceae bacterium
TGTCATTCGTCTTTCTCGTGGCGGTTCTAAAGCCCGTCCATTTTTCAACATTGTTGTGGCCGACAAACGTGTTCGCCGCGATGGCCGCTTCATTGAGCGCATTGGTTTTTACAACCCAATTGCCAAGGATACTGAAGAAGGCCTGCGCGTTGTGCAAGATCGTTTGACTTATTGGACAAGCGTTGGCGCACAAGTGTCACCTACCGTTCAGCGTTTGGTCAAACAAGCTGCCGCCAAAGCCGCCTAAACGGTCTTGGCCAAGCAATCGGATTTTTGCTAATCCAAAGGCTTCGCAGTGCTGCCCCATTTAGAGTTTGCCGATATGCCGGCAGACGCCATCGAAGTAGGGCGCATTGCAGATGCTTGGGGTATCAAAGGCTGGTTCAAAGTCTTGCCCCACAGCGCCTCACCCGAGGCGCTTTTTTCTTCTAAACGTTGGTATTTGCTGCCCTCTGATCGTCAGTCGGGCGCAAGCAAATCACCTAGTCAAAAAGCCACGGCAATCGCCGCTGCTGCTCAACCCGTCGTCCTGAAAATCAAAGAAGCGAAGGATCACGCCGACACAGTGGTGGCTTGTTCGCTGGATGTGGTTGACAGAAATCAAGCAGAGGCCCTCAAGGGGGCGCGTATTTTTGTGCCCCGCTCTAGCTTTCCCACTGCGGGCACAGATGAGTACTACTGGGTGGATTTGCTTGGCTTAGATGTCATTAACCGAGAAGGTGTGGCATTGGGTCAGGTGAAGGACTTGATGTCTACGGGTCCTCAAACTGTATTGGTTTTGGCGCAAGCTTCAGAAGAAGAGGGCAAGCCGCCACTAGAGCGCATGATTCCTTTTGTTGCAGCCTTCGTCGACAACGTGGATTTGCTCGGTCGCAAGATCACCGTTGACTGGCAATTGGACTATTGAACAGGAAATGACCAGTCATGCGCTTTGACGTCATTACCCTGTTCCCAGAACTTTTCGCTCCCTTTTTAAAGTCAGGTATCAACCGGCGAGCCTTTGAAACAGGTGCGGTTGAGCTCAAGCTCTGGCAACTTCGTGATTTTGCCGATGGTACTTACCGCCGAGTGGATGACCGGCCTTTTGGTGGTGGACCTGGCATGGTCATGTTGGCCGAACCGCTTGAAAAATGTTTGATGGCCATTCGGCAAGACAGATTGCATCAGAGTGCCTCAGAAAAACCAGTGCCCGTGGTCTTGTTTTCACCCATTGGCCAGCCACTGAATCATGCGGGCGTTCAAGCATGGTCGGACAGTGAAGGTGCAGTTTTGATCTGCGGTCGCTATGAAGGCTTGGACCAACGCTTTATTGATGCACATGTCGACGTTCAAATTAGCCTGGGTGATTTTGTGTTGTCGGGCGGTGAGATTGCTGCAATTGCCCTGTTAGATGCTGTGGCCCGTTTGCAACCTGGCGTGCTCAACGATGAAGGCAGTTATGAAATGGACAGCTTCAACCCAGCACTCGATGGCCTGTTGGATTGCGGCCATTACACACGTCCAGAAGTTTTGAATGGGTTGGCTGCCCCCGCTGTTTTGTTGTCGGGCCATCACGCTGAGATCGCCAAATGGCGTCGTCAACAAAGTTTGTTACTGACCCAGCAGCACAGGCCTGATTTGATTGCGGCTGCCCGGCTATCGGGCAAACTCAGCCCCAAAGATGAAAACTTTCTGGCTACTTTGAAGCTCGAAACCCCACCTGCGGCCAAGTCAAGTGATCAGCCCTGAGCCTGATGGGTGTGAACTTCAATTCGCCAAATAATGGCGATATAATCGAAGGCTTTTCGATCCTCTGCCCGCCGCGGATAACAATTTCCGCCTTTAGCGTAGCGTTGAGCACGATCGATGGATGAAAGAGCTCAAAATGAATTTGATTCAAACTCTCGAGCAGGAAGAAATTGCCCGTTTGGGTAAAACCATTCCTGACTTCATGCCTGGTGATACCGTCATCGTCAGCGTCAACGTGGTTGAAGGTACACGCAAGCGTGTGCAGGCTTATGAAGGTGTTGTGATTGCCAAGCGCAATCGCGGCCTGAACAGTGGTTTCACCGTTCGCAAAATTTCAAGTGGTGAAGGCGTGGAGCGTACGTTCCAAACATACAGCCCCTTGATTGCCAGCATTGAAGTCAAACGCCGTGGTGATGTTCGCCGCGCCAAGTTGTACTATTTGCGCGATCGCAGCGGCAAGTCTGCACGTATCAAAGAAAAGCTGCCACAGCGCGCTGCCAAAACAACTGCAGCCGCTTAAAGCGACTTTGAAGGTCTTTCGGGACCTTCATGAAAAAACCGCCAAGGCTTTCGCCAAGGCGGTTTTTTTACGCCCCTGCAGAGCAGGGGTTTGGGGTTCAAGATTTAACCGCGTGTGACTTTCAACACTTTAGCGCCAGTGCGCTTGGGTGCTGCATGTCCGCCGGCATTGTGGGGCTTGAAATTGCCTGCTCCGATGACCTTGGGGCCACGGGGCGCAAAGCGCTCGCCTGAGCCGCCACGTGCATTGTCACGACCGCCTGGAGCGCCTGAAGCGCGGGGTGCACGGCTGTCGCGATTGTCGCGGGCTTCGAAGCGGTCACCGCCACGATTGTCTGGGCGCTGATCGCCGCGGGGCTCAAAGCGGCCTTCACCACCGCGAGGTGCAAAGCTGCGCTGTTCGCCGCGGGAGTCGCCGCGTGGCTCGAAGCGAGCTTCAGGGCGGAAATCGCCGCGACCTTCAGGACGGCCTTCAAAGCGAGGTGCAGGTGCACCACGGTTTTCAAAACGATCGCCACGACCTTCGAAGCGATCGCCGCCACGGTTGCCTTCAAAGCGAGGCGCACCACGTGATTCAAAACGGTCACCACCGCGGTTGCCACCAAAGCCACCACCGCCGCCGCCGAACGAACGGCCACGTCCGCCACGGTCATTGCTGCCGCGGCCTGAACGGGTTTCTGGGAAGTTGAGTTTGGGCTCCATGCCTGGAATCACTTCAGCTTTGAACGGCTGACGGCTGTAGGCCTCGATGTCCATAATTTTGCGACGATCGCGAATTTCGGCAAAGGTGATGGCCAAGCCATCGCGGCCAGCACGGCCCGTACGGCCAATGCGGTGTGTGTAGTCTTCGGCTTTCATGGGCAAGCCAAAGTTGAAGACGTGCGTGATGGTGGGTACGTCAATGCCGCGCGCTGCCACATCGGTGGCCACCAAGATTTGAACTTGGCCATTGCGCAAAGCCATCAAGCGGCGATTGCGCAAACCTTGGCTCAAAGCGCCGTGCAGTGCAACGGCATCAAAGCCATCTTGCTGCAAGTCTGCTGCCAAACCATCGCACTCAATTTGCGTGCTGGCAAACACAATGGCTTGATTGATGGAGGCATCACGCAACCAATGGTCGAGCAATTTGCGTTTGTGCTGTGCGTTGTCGGCCCAGAACAAAACTTGCTTGATGTTGCTGTGTTTTTCTTGGGGTGAATCGATTTGGATTTTCTGAACAGAAGAGCCACCATCGTGCATCACGCGCATGGCCAATTGTTGAATGCGCGGCGCAAAGGTGGCGCTGAACATCATGGTTTGCTGGCGCTGGCTGGTGAGTTGGTTGATGTCGGCCAAGTCGTCAGAGAAGCCCAGGTCCAACATGCGGTCGGCTTCGTCAACCACCAAGAATTTGACTTTGTCGAGCTTGATTTGCATGGAGCGTTGCAGGTCGAGCAAACGACCTGGGGTGGCCACCACCAAATTGGCGTTTTGCAATTTGGCAATTTGCAACTGATAAGGCATGCCGCCCACAATGTTGGCAACACGCAAGCCGCGGCAATGCTTGACCAAATCGATGGCATCGTGAGCAACCTGTTGGGCCAATTCGCGTGTGGGGCAAACAATCAAGGCACCAGGTGTGGGAGCTTTGAAGTTGCGTGCGTTGGTGGGGTCTTTGCGTTTTGGACGCTTGGGAGCGGGCTCGCCATTGGCTGCGGCATCGGCACATGCTTTGGCAAATGCAGCGCGCTCGGCTTCTTCTTCAGCGGCCAATTCTTGCAACAGTGTGTGCAACACGGGCAATAAGAAGGCGGCTGTTTTGCCGCTGCCTGTTTGGCTAGACACCATCAGGTCGATGTAGCTGTTGGCCTTGCCCAATGTTTCTTTGGGCAATGCCAATGGAATGGCTTTGAGTTGAACAGAAGTAGGTTGTGTGTAGCCCAAATCGGCCACAGCTTGAACCAGTTCAGGGGCCAAACCCAAGAGCACGAAGCCATTGGGTTGCTCTGGGGTAATTTCAGTTTCGATGGTTTCGTTGACATCGGCTGCATCAAGCGCCAAAGTTTCGGTCACGAAAGTTTCGTTCGTAGAGGATTGCGCAGACGACAAGTCGTCCTGCACTTCAAAAGCGTCAGTCATATTTTTTCTCGCACGGACGTCCGCAAGATTTGCGGTGTCAGTGAGTCAAAGGCGTGAAGGGTGATGCACAAGGGCTGCGGCACGAGGCCTGTTTGCAGCACAGCCTGCGATTATGGCACAGAAATTTGAAATTGTGCGGGTTTTCCCTGAAAACTTTTGAGCAAATTCAAAGCTTGATGAAATGCTCTCTGTAATGCGCCAATTCTTCAATCGATTCGTGCACATCTGCCAATGCAGTGTGCTTCTGTTGTTTCTTGAAACTGTTGAACACCTCGGGCTTCCAGCGTTTGGAGAGTTCTTTGAGGGTGCTCACATCGAGGTTGCGATAGTGCAGATACGCCTCTAATTTAGGCATGAACTTCACCAGAAAACGCCGGTCTTGGCTGATGGTGTTGCCGCAAAGTGGTGATGAATTTTTTGAGACATATTTCTTGATGAAAGCCAATATGGCTTCCTCGGCATCATGCTCAGAGGTGGTGGAGGCTTTGACTTTGTCAATCAGGCCGCTCTTGCCGTGGGTGCCTTTGTTCCAGGCATCCATCTTGTTGAGCAGATCGTCGCTCTGGTGAATGACGCAAACGGGGCCTTCAATTCGGGGCGTCAAGTTGGGGCCCGTCACGATGACGGCAATTTCAAGCAAGCGCTCTTTTTCTGGGTCGAGACCGGTCATTTCACAGTCGATCCATACCAAGTTGTCGTCTGACTTGGCCAGGGTCGTGTCGGCTTGAGGCTGATTGGCAGGGGAAGTGGCTGAATGAGCAGTCATGTCAAAAACGGGAATTTCCAAAGCATCAGATTGTCGCTGATGTTGGCTGATCTACACTTCGGGTATGAATCCGACATTGACTCTGACTTATTTTTTGGTGGGCGCACTGCTGACCAACGTTTTATTGAAACTCTGGCTCAATGCCAGACAAGTTCGGCATGTGGCGAAGCACCGCGGTGAAGTACCTGCTGCGTTTGTGCGTCAAATTTCGCTTTCCGACCATCAGAAAGCCGCTGATTACACATTGGCCAAAGCCAAGGTGTCGCAATTTGACATCTTGTTGGATGCCGTTGTGCTTGTTGCTTGGACTTTGATGGGTGGCTTGAGTGCTTTGAACCACTTCATTTTGGAACTCATGGCGCCCGGGCTGGGTCAGCAGGTGGTGTTGGTTCTGTCCTTCACCTTGATCAGTGGACTGATTGGATTGCCGCTGTCGCTTTATCAAACGTTTGTGTTGGAACAAAAATTTGGTTTTAACAAAATGACTTGGAAACTTTGGCTGAGTGATTCTGTCAAAGGCTTGATTTTGGGCTTGGTGTTGGGCGTACCGCTCATCGCCATGGTACTGTGGCTGATGCAGGCGGGTGGCGTTTACTGGTGGTTCTGGACTTGGTGTGCATTGGTGGTTTGGCAACTTTTGTTGATGGCCATCGCACCCAACTTGATCATGCCATTGTTCAATAAATTCACACCGCTAGAAGATGAAGCCTTGAAGGCGCGTGTCAATTCGCTCATGCAGCGAGCAGGGTTCACGGCCAAAGGATTTTTTGTGATGGATGGTAGCAAACGCTCGGCCCATTCCAATGCATTTTTCACAGGCTTTGGAGCTAGCAAGCGTGTCGTTTTCTTTGACACATTGCTCAAGCAATTGTCCCCTTCAGAAATGGAAGCGGTGCTGGCACATGAATTGGGCCACTTCAAGCATCGCCATATTTTAAAAATGATGGCCACCAGTTTTGCCATGAGCTTGCTGGGCTTGGCTGTGCTGGGCTTTGCTTCACAGCAAATTTGGTTTTATACCGGCTTGGGTGTGATGCCCAGCCTAACCAGCGGCAATGAGGCCGTGGCGCTGTTGCTTTTCATGCTGGTGGTGCCTGTTTTCACATTTTTATTGGCACCTATTTCTTCCTGGCGATCAAGGGTGCAGGAATATGAAGCCGATGCTTATGCTGTCTCCCAAACACCGGTGGCAGACCTGAGTTCAGCCCTCTTGAAGTTGTATCAAGACAATGCCTCAACTCTCACGCCCGATCCTTGGTATGTGAAGTTTTATTACTCACATCCACCCGCCAGTTTGCGTTTAGCTCACATGCAGCATGCGCAAGCTTAACCAGCGCACACATACCAAAACCAAGGCTGCTCAGGCTTTGGTGGCTTCCACACAAGAAGCCATGAACACAGGTCTGGTAGTGGCCACCCATGGCCGACATTGTGTGGTTGAGTTGGACGATGGCATGCGCATCCTTTGTCATCCGCGGGGAAAGAAAAGCCAATCTGTGGTGGGCGATCGCGTTCGGTGGCAAGCGGCTGCCGACGAAGGCACGATTGAAAGTGTGTTGGAAAGAAAGAATCTTTTTTACAGGCGTGACGAAGTTCGCACCAAATCTTTTGCCGCCAATCTCGATCAGGTTTTCATCTTGTTGGCAGCCGAGCCAGAGTTTTCTGAAACGCAGCTTTCGCGGGCCCTGATTGCTGCCGAGGCCGAGCACATCAAACCCTTGATCATATTGAACAAAAGTGATTTGGAAGTTCCCTTCGCGCAAGCCTGGCATCGATTGGCGGCTTACCGAAACATGGGCTATACAGTGCTCCCGCTTGAATTAAATAGCCGCCAAGCTGACAACCCCTCATTGCAAAGACTGCAAGCAGAATTGGTGGGCAAAACGACACTCATACTGGGTCCTTCAGGTGCGGGCAAAAGTACCTTGGTGAATGCCTTGGTGCCCAATGCTCGGGCTTTGACTGGCGAGATTTCTCAGGCGCTCAACTCGGGCAAACACACCACCACCAGCACCTCGCTCTATTGGGTTGGCGACAAGCCTGCGAGTGCGAACGATGTTGGAACGGCCATCATTGACTCGCCAGGTTTTCAAGAGTTTGGTCTGCAGCACATTCCCCAAAATCAATTGGCGGCTTGTATGCCAGACCTCAAACAGCATGTGCAAAATTGCAAGTTTTACAACTGCACTCATTTGCATGAGCCAGGGTGTGGTGTTTTGTCCGCATTGCAAACAGACGAATCTGCTGAGTTGTTGGCGACTGAGGTGAGCCCCAGAAGGCACAGAATTTATACCAAAGCGGCACCGCCAAGTTGAACGTTGATGGCACCTGCGGTGGCGGCCAAAATAACGCCGTCATTGTCATTCGGGAATTTTTCAGCATGATGACGCCAGCCATCCATGGCATCTTCAAAACTGCCCATGATGGCAAAGCCCATGGCGGTCGCTCTTGCAGGAATCCAATCAATGGCGTGCCAAGAGTCTGTGACCACTTCTTGCAAAGAAGTGCTGGTCCAGTTGTGATGTTCTTGAAGAGGGTTGGTTGCCAGAGTCGGTGTTTGTGACCAATATCTTTTTGCAAATTCTGCAATTCTGTAAACCACAGCACCGACCGGTCCTAAGCCCACGATGGACAGCAGGGCGTAACTGAAAAAGACACCAAAAACGTGTCGGTGTGCAGACAACACGGAATGTTCAATGACATGGCGAACGATTTCGTTGCGGGGCAATTCATTGACTTCAACCTGCTGCCAATCGGCCAGCAATTGACGCGCCAATGGCTCATCACCGTCATTGAGTGCATCACGTATCCCGGTGAAGTGATGGCTGAACTGGCGAAATCCGAGGGTGACATAAAGCAAGGCCACGTTCCAAGCCACGGCAAAGAACCAGCCTAAAAAATAGGCCAGGACCCAATGAATGACAATGGCCAGACATGCAGGCACACCGATCAGAAGGGCCCACGCCAACCAAGCTTGTGATTTGGTGCCGCCATCGACATGCGAAGCCACCCAGTCTGCCCAACGCCTTAGCCACTGATGCAGAAAATGGGAAGAACCCAAGGGGCGCGCTTGTTCTATGACCAATGCCAAAAATAGAGAGAAAAAGCTCATGACCACATCATAAAGAATTAGAAGCCAATAAGAAGCGATAAAAGTTTCTGATCATGCCCGCAGTAGCGCCCCAGATGAAATACTCGGTCTCTGGATTGGAAGCGTTGGGTAGATGGGTGGTTGCGGGCCGGTAGGGCATGGAGTACCACTGTCTTTGAACGCCATTATTTTCCCAATGATGAAGGCGATGATTCGATGGGTCCATGAGGAAAGACAAGGGAACTTCAAAGGCAAATTCAACTTCATTGGCGTTGGGTCGAAGGGTGTGATCGGGCGACACCAAAGCAACCACCGGGGTGATGTGAAATGAGGTGCCAGTGATGTAGCTTGGAAGTTGGCCTAAAACCTCGATATGTTCAGATGTCAAACCAACCTCTTCTTCAGCTTCACGCAGTGCAGCATGTTCCACTGATTGATCCTCAGGATCTACTTTACCCCCAGGAAACGCAATTTGACCTGCATGCGAGGACAGGTGTTGGGTTCGTTGCGTCAGCAAGAGATGAGGTTCATTGCCATGCTCGCCCCTCATCACAATGGGCACCAAAACGGCCGCAGCTTGAGGTGCGCGTTGTCCTATTGGGGGCTCGCGTTTGACCTCTGGGGTCCAAACAGGTGGGTTTTTGAAAACCCATCTCAGCTGCTCAGAATGGAGCGCAGTTGTCGGCAAAGCGGGCCAATTTTGATCGTGAACAGACCACGGAATATCGCGAGGGTCAAATCCCAGAGTGTGTTTCATAAGCTTCAGAAAACCATGTCAGGGATGGAGATTCAAAAAGGGGTTTGATAAGGCGGGCATTTGATTTGAATTTTGCGAGGCAAATCGTCTGGCGAATTTCTTTGGATGGCAGTGAGACATCCTCCCCAAACACAGCCTGTGTCTAGCGCCCAAATATCATCTCTCTCGACCGCTCCCAAGGTTGACCAATGGCCAAATGCAATTTGTGTCCCGATGGTTTTGCGATTTGGAATGTCAAACCATGGCAAAAAGCCTTCGGGTGCTTTGGCGCTATTTTCTTTGGTTTTAAATTCCATGAGCCCGTTTGTAGAACAAAAACGCAGCCGTGTGAACGCATTCAAGCTGCACCGAAGTCGATCGAGACCCTTGAGATTGGGGTCCCATTGGGCAGGCTCATTGCCATACATCTGCATGAAAAATTCATTGGCGTCCGGTCCGCGCAGAACTTTCTCAATGTCCTGAGCCAACTCTAAAACAGTGCCAAGTGTCCACTGCGGCAAAACCCCCGCGTGAACCATCAAGACCTCGTGTTTGTAAATGGCAATGGGTTGATATCGAAGCCAGTTGAGTATTTCATGCTGGTTGTCGACATTCAAAATTTCGTCCAGTGTGTCGGTTTGGCTGGGCTTGCGGGCGCCAGCCGCAAGCGCCAGTAAATGCAAGTCGTGGTTTCCCAAGACACACTCAACGCTGGCGCCCAACTGGATCAAGCGCTGCAAAACAGACAGAGAAGAGGGGCCACGGTTGACCAAATCTCCCAGAACATACAAATGATCACGGCTGGGTGAAAACCCGATTTGGTCCAACAATTGACCCAAAGGGGCGTCACACCCTTGAAGGTCACCAACCCAATAAACAGACATTTGCTTCCAGATTCAATCAGAAAGCACCATTGTGGACGGTTTTTTGTCTTTTTTGAGCCGTCCGGCTAAAGGCTATTTCATTCGCATTCTGGCCTTGGCACAATGCAGGGATGGATATCTTAATGATTGTGCTTCTGACCTTGATCAATGGCGTGTTTGCCATGTCTGAATTGGCTTTGGCTTCGAGCCGAAAAGCGAGACTGGCAGCCATGGAAGAGGCGGGTGACAAAGGTGCAGCCACCGCACTCAAGCTGCTTGAAAACCCCACCCAGTTTTTGTCGACGGTTCAGGTTGGAATTACCTCTATCGGGGTGATGAACGGCATCTTTGGAGAGGCAGCTTTCAGCCCTGCTGTCGCTACTTGGCTAATCGGCCTTGGCCTGACTGAATCCATAGCGGGTTCTACAGCCACTGGCCTGGTGGTCACCGCCATCACCTTCACCACCATCATTTTCGGTGAGTTGGTGCCTAAAAGAATTGGTCAGTTGTATCCAGAACCTGTTGCCAGAATTGTGGCCAGGCCCATGGCTTGGTTGGCCAGTGTTGCCAGACCATTTGTAGGTTTGCTCTCTATTTGTACCCACGCTGTCCTTAAGTTGTTGCGCATTGATGCACGTGGCAATCGCGCCGTGACCGAGGAAGAAATTACGGCGAGCTTAGAAGAGGGGGTGGACGCTGGCCTGATTGAAGCGCATGAGCATCAAATGGTCAGAAATGTTTTTCATTTGGACGACAGACCTCTGACCTCTTTGATGGTTCCTCGGCTTGACATTCAATGGTTTGAAGCGGGCATGACCCGAAGCGAATGCTTGGCTCAGGTGGGTCTTGAGGAGGGAGCAGAGGGGCATTCTTGGTACCCGGTTTGTCGTGGCAATTTGGACGATGTGGTGGGTGTGGTCAGTGTTGCGCGCTTGGTCTCCTTGCCATTGGATGATGAATCCCCAGTCGAGAAATTTGCACTCCCCGCCACATTTGTGCCTGAAACCTTGAGTGGCATGACCTTGTTGGAGCAACTTCGCGACAAATCAGGTCGAATTGTCTTTGTGGTTGATGAATATGGTGTGGTTCAAGGTCTCCTAACGCCCAGAGATTTACTCGAGGCGATCACCGGAGAGCTCAAGTCCTTCACCGTTGAAGACGCTTGGGCTTCCCGCCAAGCAGATGGCGCTTGGGTTTTGGACGGCTTAATGCCCGTCAATGAGCTCAAGTCGAGATTGGATATCAAGCAATTGAATGGCGAAGAAAGAGGGATATTCAATACCTTGGGTGGATTTATTTTGGCTGAATTGGGTTATTTGCCCAAAGTAGGCGATATTGTTCAAAGTGAAGGATGGCATTTTGAAGTTTTATCCCTTGAAGGTCGTCGAATAGACAAGGTAAATGCTAAATTTGTTAACTCAATAATCGATTTATAAGTTTTATAATATTATTTGAATTGATTTTCATTTAAATTCGGTTATTATTCAAATGCTTGTTTTCAAGCAAGCTTATTATCTTTATAGGGACTACGATGACTAACACATACAAAGAATTATTAATACAGCGCGAAGCCTTAGAGCAAGCAATTGCAAGCGCTCGTCAGCAAGAATTAGCTGAGGCAATTCGCAAATCGCGTGAATTGGTGTCTGAGTTTGGATTAACTGTGCAGGATATTTTCCCTGCTGGCCGAGGCGCTTCTAAATCAACAGGTAAATCCAATGGCGGCAAAGTTGCAGCCAAGTACCGTGATCCTGCAACAGGTCAATCTTGGACAGGTCGAGGCAAAGCGCCCAAATGGATTGATGGAAAAGACCGCGCTCAATTTCTAATTGCTTGAAGTTTTAACTGAGAATCCCAAAAGGCCGCTGATTGCGGCCTTTTTCACATGGCAAGAGGTTGTAGAATCAATTTGTCTTTTTATAAGTGAATTTAATTGACTTCGAACACGCTTCCAAAGCACATCGGCATCATCATGGACGGCAATCGCCGTTGGGCCAAAAAACGGCTTTTGCCAGCTGCTTTTGGACATGCCTCGGGTGCCAAACGAGTTCGATCACTGGTCGAAACTTGCATCAGAACCAATATTCCCCACCTCAGTTTGTTTGCCTTCAGCACTGAAAACTGGCGTCGCCCTGCTGAAGAGGTTTCCGTATTGATGAATCTTTTTGCGAGTTATTTGCAAAAAGAAGTCGATGACATGGAAAAAAATGGTGTCTGCTTGAAAATCGTGGGCGATCAATCCAAGTTCAGTGAAGAGCTGCAAGACTTGATTTCTCGGGCAGAAAAACAAACGCAGCACAACACCAAAATCACCTTGAGAGTGGCGGCCAACTACGGTGGCCGGTGGGACGTGGTTCAAGCGGCCCAATCTTGGCAGCGCGCCAATCCCAATGCCTCGCCCGACAGCCTCACTGAGAATGCCCTCGCGCCTTTTTTGAGCACCGCAGATGCGCCTGAAATGGACCTGCTCATTCGAACTGGTGGCGAATCTCGAGTGAGCAACTTCATGCTCTGGCAGGCAGCTTATGCCGAAATGTTTTTCATTGACACGCTTTGGCCCGATTTCACGGCCAAGCAGTTCAATGAGGCGCTGGAGTGGTTCTCAAAGCGTGATCGTCGTTTTGGATCGGCCGCACCTTTTTAATTTGCGGCTTTGGCTGTCAAGGTGCTTTGCTGGGCAGCCAGTTCCCTTAACTTGTCTTTCTTACTTGGGCGCTTGCCTTTGATGCCGCCATGACTGGGTCCTTGGGGCGGGACGGCTGAAGTGGCTTCAAAGCCCACCAAAGTTTCTAGGTCGAGTTTCACAGCATGGCGTTTTTCAATCAACGACCAGTGAGCCAAAGAGTCTGGTGTGACAAAGCTGATGGCCAAACCCTCTTCGCCCGCGCGGCCTGTTCGGCCAATGCGGTGGGTGTAATCCACCGCTGATCTGGGCAAGTCAAAATTGACGACAGCAGGCAATTTTTCAATGTCCAAACCCCGCGCTGCCAAGTCAGTGGCCAATACCACCTTGACCCGGTGTGCTTTGAAGTCAGCTAAAACCTGTTGCCTTTTGCCTTGACTCAGTTGGCCATGAAAAGGCTCTGCGGCAATGCCGGCCACACGCAGTTTGGCTGCCACGATTTCACTGCTGTGTTGGGTGGCCACAAAAACCAAGACTTGTTTCAAAGGAGCCTCTTTGATGAGGTGCTTCAAGAGCTGGGTGCGTTTGCCGACATCTGTGTAAATGGCGCGTTGCAAAATGACAGACGGCTGCGGCGCTTCGCCTTCGATGTGGATCACCAGTGGATCTTGTAACAACGCCTGCGCCAAGGGCTGCATGCTGGGCGGCTTTGTGGCAGACAGCAATAAAGTCTGCCGATGCTTGGGAAGCTGTCGCAAAATTGTTTGAAGCTCCTCTTGAAAGCCCAGCTCTAACAATTTATCGGCTTCATCCAAGACCAGGGTTTGAACCTGAGAAAGTTGGAGAGCGTTGTGGGCCATCAGATCAATCAAGCGGCCGGGAGTGGCGATCAAAATGTCGGTGCCACCTCTGAGCCCCATCATTTGCGGGTTGATGGACACCCCCCCAAAAACGACCGTGATCTTGCAAAGTCGTCCCCATTGAGCTGTTAAGCCCATGAAGGTTTGACTGACTTGAATGGCCAATTCGCGGGTCGGAACCAAAACCAAGGTTTGAATCAGTTTGCTGTTTCTGACATACCCCAAAGACCTTGGACACTTTGCTTCTCAGCAACCCACATGAAACACCCAGATTTTCAGATTTGTTGAAGACGCATTGATGGCCTACACCGTGACGCCAAGCAGGCTCCCAGAGGTCTTGCACTTACAACCCCAAATTTTTGGTGATGCACGTGGCTTCTTTTGTGAGAGTTTCAATGCTCGTGACTTTGCATCTGCCACGGGTCTGAATGTCGAGTTTGTTCAAGACAACCACAGCATTTCCTCGCACGGTGTACTTCGCGGGTTGCATTATCAAATTCAGCACACTCAGGGAAAAATAGTCCGTGTGACTCGGGGTGAAGTATTTGATGTGGCAGTTGACCTGCGAAAAAAATCTCCCACATTTGGCCAATGGACAGGTTGTCACTTGAGCGCAGAAAACGCCAAACAGGTTTGGGTGCCCCCAGGCTTTGCGCATGGCTTCTTGGTCCTCAGCGAGTCTGCCGAGTTTTTGTACAAAACCACCGACTATTGGTATCCAGAGTATGAGCGCACCTTGCTATGGAACGACCCAACACTGGGCATTGACTGGCCATTGCCGTCAAGCTTGACCGCGCCTTTGTTGGCCGCCAAAGACGCAGCTGGCTTGCCGCTGTCTAAAGCTGAAACCTTCTAGTTATTTGAGGGTTGGCAGGGCGTAAGCCTTGATGGTGCTGAGCTGGCCAAGGGTTAAGCGGTTGCCATGCTGGCTGACCACGGCAGCTGCCGCATGGTTGCCCAAGTTGGCGGCTTGTTCGGGGGAATAACCGCGTGTGATGGCATACAAAAATGCACCGGCAAACATGTCGCCCGCACCGTTGGTGTCGATGGCTTTGACCTTTTCAGCAGGAACGTGCCAAGAAGCTTGCGCAGTGATAATTTCTGAACCATCAGGGCCGCGCGTGAGGCAGACCATTTTGGCCAATTTTTTCAAACTCTCTTTGACCACATTCAAGTCTTGTGAGCCGCACCAAACTTGAGCTTCTTCTTGATTGCAGAACAGGTAATCGACGCCATCACCCAGCATGGCATCTAGGCCCGCTTTGCAAAATTGGATCATGCTGACATCACTCAAGGTGAGTGCCAAAGCCACACCGGCTTCGCGTGCAATTTGCCTGCCTTTTAAAGCGGCTGCTAGGCCGGTAGGTGAAGCCGCCAAATAGCCTTCCATGTAATAAATCTTTGATTTCTCAATGTCTTTGGGATGCAGCGCTGTATCGTCCAGTTCAGCGGAGACGCCCAAAAAGGTACACATGCTGCGTTCGGCGTCGGGCGTGACCAAGACCAAACAACTTCCCGTTTGCCCATCGCTGGCCCGAGTGTGGTTGAGGTTGGTGTCGACACCACGGGCTTGCAAATCTTTGACATAAAAATCACCCAAGTCATCGTGCGCCACTTTGCAAGAATAGAAGGCCTTGCCGCCGAGTTGCGCCAAGGCGACGACGGTATTGCCCGCAGAGCCGCCGCCAGTTTGCCTGGGGGCGATGGCTTTGACGTGCTCAAGCAGTTGGGCTCTGCGAGGCGTGTCAATGAGGGTCATGTGTCGCTTATCGACTCCCATGGATTTGAGTTGAGCGTCGCTGACTTCGTATTCAGAATCAACCAAAGCGTTGCCAATGGCATAAAGATCGTAGTGAGACATGGGTGTCTGGGTAGGTGAGTTCAATAAGCCCTGAGTTTAAACCTGAGAGATGTCAGTTCATGGCTTAGGTTCGTTAAAATATGGGCGGGTTCGCAGACCCGCTACGAAGCAGAAGGCTCTTTAAGCCTTTTGATTAATTTATCTTAAAACCTCAAAGGCTGCGATGAAACGCGATTATTTTTCTCATTCTTCCAAAGATGGACACCGTCAATCCATAGACCAACAAGGCGGTTCTTGCATTGCCTTGATCGATGCCAGGTTTCTGGTTTGGTTGGCCCAACATACCCAGTCTGGTCCAAAGCAAGACGCTTTGAATCGGTATGGCATTGCGCAATTTTTAACCGGTGCCCTGGCTCACGCTGGTTTGGACGTGACCATCAAGCGCATTTACTGGTACTCAGAAGACAATGAAAGCTTGGATGTTGACGGTCAAATTGTGCGCAAAGTTTTGTCACACGACACAGACGGCGGCATCTCCTTGTTGAAGGCATTGGGCCAAGATTTGCGACGCTTGGCAGAAAGCAAGGCCTGTGACCATGTGCTGCTGGCTACGGACGATGAACGTTTTTTAAGTGGCATTGACGATGCACAACTGGCTGGTTTGCAGGTTCATATATTGGCCGACGACGCAGCTAGCAACATGCAGCAATTGCACCAAACCGATCCAGGCTGGGGGCGCTTGTTGTCTCAGGCCGATCGACGTGTGGTTGTGCAATCTAAATCACTGGCTGAAATGTTGCAAAGCGCAGCCAGCAAAGAACTTTCTCAGGTCCAAGAAGACCCGCAAGTTGTCAAAGATTCCATCACGGATGTGATTGTGTCGTGGTGGGACGATGAACCAGAAGATCGAAGAGAAGAGCTGCGTGACGCTTTGCACATCAGTCGCGGCATTCCGCAAGAGGTTGATCGCCAACTGTTGTTGCGCATGCGCCATCGTCTCACGCGCGCATTGACATTGCCAGAAAAGAAATTGTTGCGCGAAATTTTCAGGGCTGTTGCGCTGGGCACGCATTCTTCAGAAACATCTGCTCTGAACGATCCTGCCTCGTCGTCCCCTTTGATCGAAGAGCCCATTTAAAAAACGTGAAGCGCACTTGATTCACCTCGGGAGTCACATTGAATGACAGTAGCAAACACGGATTTCAAAGTTTCGAAAGGGGCTTTGTCAGGCCTCAAGGTGGTCGAGTTGGGGCAACTCATCGCTGGCCCCTTCGCTGCCAAAACCTTGGCCGACTTTGGTGCCGATGTCGTCAAAATTGAACCTCCAGGCGCTGGCGATCCATTGCGACAATGGCGCTTGATCAAAGATGGAACCTCGGTGTGGTGGCAGGTTCAATCTCGCAACAAGCGTTCATTGGCCATTGACCTGCGGCAGCCAGACGCGCAAGACATCGTGCGCAAATTGGTCAGGGAAGCCGATGTCTTGATTGAAAATTTTCGACCTGGCGCCATGGAGTCTTGGGGCCTGGGCCCAGATGTCTTGCAATCAATCAATCCTGGCTTGATCATGCTGCGCATCAGCGGATACGGCCAAACGGGTCCTTACAAAGACAAGCCAGGGTTTGGCGTTGTGGCTGAAGCCATGGGAGGTCTTCGACACCTCAGTGCCGAGCCGGGACGTTTGCCGGTTCGGGTGGGTGTGAGCATTGGCGATACGCTGGCCTCGCTGCATGGAGTGATTGGCATTCTGATGGCTCTTCACGAAAAGAAAACAAGCGGCTTAGGCCAAGTGATAGACGTGGCGCTTTATGAAGCAGTTTTCAACTGCATGGAAAGTTTGCTGCCGGAGTACAGTGAATTTGGTGCAGTTCGGGGACCTGCGGGTAGTGCGCTACCCGGCATTGCGCCTAGCAACGCCTATCTTTGCAAAGATGGAAAGTGCGCTTTGATTGCTGGCAATGGCGACAGTATTTTCAAGCGCTTGATGCACGCCATTGGCCGTGATGATTTGGCCGCCGATCCGGCCCTGGCGGACAACGCGGGTCGTGTGAAAAGGGTGGAAGAAATAGACGCAGCCATTGGGGCGTGGACTTCGGGGTTGGAGGTGACGCAGGTATTGTCTGTGCTCGATCAAGCCGCTGTGCCAGCAGGCCGAATTTACACAGTAGAAGACATAGCAGCCGACCCACACTACCTTGCTCGCGGCATGTTGGCCAAGGTTCAAATGAACGATGGCAGCCAACTGACGGTGCCCGGCATGGTGCCCAAGCTCTCAAGAACCCCTGGTGAACATCGGCGCAATGCACCCAGCTTGGGTCAAGACACCGATACCGTCTTGAAAGAGTTGGGCATCTCAGCAGATCAAATCAGAGAAATGCGCCAACGCGGTATTGTGGCTTGATGTGGCTTGAAGTTTTTTTAAGTTTATTTCTTGGGCAAAGTGCCGCCACTCTTCACGCATTCATCCAATGACTTGAAGGGCGTGAACTTTTGAGTTTTCTCAAAGCTGGGGCTGTTTTTGTCGTGGCAAATGCCACTGTCTGATTTCTTCACCACAATGGCTTCTGGTGCAGCCGCATTGGCGGGCAATCGCCCACCACTTTTGGTGCAGGCATCGATGCTGGCAAAAGCCTCAAATTTCTTGGTGGCAGCATAGCTAGAACTTGATTTGTCGTGACAAATGCCCGATTCAGATTTTTTGACAGCTGGATCTGCGGCTTGTGCATGGGCCATCAAGGGTGAACCCAAAAAAACCGATGCAAAGATCACTGCTGATAGAACGCGATGCTGCATAAAAGTCTCCCAAAAGTTGAAGGTGCATATCAGACCTTGTCTTGCAATGAAATGACAGTCCTACGATGCTGATGGCATGCTATCGCAACTGAGATGCAATTTCAATTTTGGCGCGTTTTTTCTAACTTGGTGATGTCAAAACCCATCACCTTCAAACGTTGCAACAGGCTATCGTATTGACTGGCAGAAACCACAGGGCTTCGAGACAAAATCCAGAGGTAGGTTCTGCTGGGGTCGCCCACGGCGGCCAGTTGGTAATCGGGGTCTAAATCTAGCACCCAGTAGGCACCCCAAACCAAGGGCAACCAAGCCGTCCAATCGGGTGCAAATCGAACTTCCAATTGCGCAACTTGGCCGCTGCTGTTGGGTCTTGCAACACCCACAGCTTTGATCTCTTCACCCGTGGCGGTGGTGCACTTGTTGGTGACTTCAATTTTCTGCGGAGCCAAAATCTTGTACTGGGCTTGGGTACCTTGAGTGCATTTGCGCTGAAACCAATTGGGCAGCTTGGCAATTTCGTACCAGGTTCCCATGTACCTTGAAATATCAAGCTCTGCGATGGACTTGACAGGTTGCTGGGCAAAACTGACCAAAGGCAACAGCATGACCCAAAGGCCAACAATTAAGCTTCTGCCTATCGCCAATGATGCGCTGAAGATCATTTTTCGAGATGATATCTGGTCACACGCTCAACTTCATTCTTAGAGCCCAAAATGACGCTCACACGTTCGTGCAATTGCTTGGGTTGAATGTCCAAAATTCTTTCGCGGCCATTGGTTGAAGCGCCACCGGCTTGTTCAATCAACCAGCTCATGGGGTTGGCTTCGTACATCAAACGCAATTTGCCTGGCTTGTGTGGCTCCCGCTTGTCCCAGGGGTACATGAAAATACCGCCGCGGGTGAGGATGCGGTGCACATCGGCCACCATGCTGGCAATCCAGCGCATGTTGAAATCTTTGCCGCGCACGCCGTCTTTGCCCTGAAGACATTCGTCAACATAGCGCTTCACAGGGGCATCCCAATGGCGCATGTTGCTCATGTTGATGGCAAACTCTTTGGTGTCTTCGGGCACCTTCACGTTTTCTTGGGTGAGCACAAACGAGCCCTGTTCGCGATCGAGTGTGAACATGGCCACTCCATCGCCCAGTGTGAGTACCAATGTGGTTTGGGGGCCATACACACAATAGCCTGCTGCAACTTGTTGGCCGCCAGACTGGAGAAAATCTTTTTCGCTGATGGCATCGCTGTCTTCAGGTTTCTTGAGTACGCTGAAGATGGTGCCAATGCTCACATTGACATCAATGTTGCTAGAGCCGTCCAGGGGGTCGAACAGCAAAAGGTATTCACCTTGTGGATATCGGTTGGGAACCAAGTGAATAGATTCCATTTCCTCGGATGCCATGGCTGCCAAGTGACCGCCCCATTCGTTGGCTTCGATCAATACTTCGTTGGCAATGATGTCGAGTTTCTTTTGGACTTCGCCCTGCACATTTTCAATGTCGGCACTGCCCAGAACGCCCCCTAAGGCCCCTTTGTTCACGGCATGGCTGATGCTTTTGCAAGCTCGTGCCACCACTTCCAGCAACAGTCGAAGTTGTGCAGGAATGTGGCCTTTGCTTCGCTGCTGTTCTACCAAATAGCGGGAAAGCGATACTTTTTGAGTCATGATGATCTCCAGATTTATTCTGCCAAGGCGCGCGTCACAACTTCACGCACGTCATTGCTGAGGTCAGATTTTGCAGCGACACGTTCAATGGCTGCCTTGGCAGCTTGGCGATAGGGCTCGGCCAATTTTTTCCAGCGGTCGAGGGCCCGAGCTAAGCGCGCTGCAACTTGCGGGTTGATGGCATCCAGTTCGATAACGCTCTCACTCCAATATACGTAGCCTGCTGCGTCGGTTCGGTGGAAGCCGCCTGGGTTGGAACTGCAATAGCTGAATATCAAACTGCGAGCGCGATTGGGATTGCGCAAGTTGAAGTCGGGGTGCTGCATGAGCTGGCGCACGATGGGCAGGATATTGCCGCCACGATCTGGTGTGCTGGCCTGCAAGCCAAACCACTTGTCAATGACCAGGGCTTCATTTTTGAACAAGGCGTGAAATTGCGCCAGGGCTTGCGCAGCCAAATCATGACCACTGCCGACCAATGCAACGAGTGCATTGAAGCGATCTGTCATGTTGTGTGCATCTTTGAATGCTTGCAAGGCTTTGCCCGGCCAAATGGACGTGCCATCGTGCACTGCGGCCAAGCAGAGCATGCTCAATGCCATGCCAGACAAGGCCCTCTTGCCGCTTGACTTGGCGTCGGGAGAATAGGCGCCTGTCACTTTGTTTTGCTCGTAGCAGGTTTGCCAATCTGATTGCAAAGATTGCGCCAGTTGAAGCTTCATGGCTTCCCGAACTGCGTGCACTTGTTGCGGATCGACCGATTCAAGTTGTTCGGAAATATAGGTTTCAGAGGGCAGGGTGAGCACCAGCTCTTTGAAGGCCGAATCTAAATCAGGATGATTGAGAACGGCCTGCATGGCTTGCAGGTAGTCAGTGCCTAAAACAGGTTCTGTTTGAGGGTTTTGATGTCCGCGAATAAAGCGAAGTGCCGCTTGCACCGCCAATCTTTGACCCGCTTCCCAACGGTTGAATGAATCAGTGTCGTGGGCCAGCAGTGTGAGCCATTGTTCTTCGGTGAGTGTGCAGTCCAGATTGACGGGTGCTGTGAAATTCCGAAGCAGTGAGGGTGTTGGCACCGACTCAATGTTTTCAAACACAAAAGATTGCGCAGATTCGCTCAAAACCAAGGTCTTGCTAAATTCTGGATGGGCTTGCCCTTGAGTGTCACCCTGCAACTGAACAGCCATAGGTGTGCCCCTTGCATCCAGCAGACCCACTGAAACGGGAATCACGAACGGCTCTTTTTGGGCTTGATCGGGCGTTGCCGCACAAGACTGAGAAAGGGTGAGCGTGAAGCTTCTGTTGTCGCTGTTGTAGACACCCTCCGCAAGCACCCTGGGCGTACCCGCTTGACTGTACCAGCGCTTGAATTGGGGAAGGCGCTGAGCCAAAGGGGAGCCTGGGTTGGCATCGGAGATGGCTTGCGCAAAATCGTCGCAGGTAACGGCTTGTCCATCATGACGCTCAAAGTAAAGCTTCATGCCTTTTGCAAAACCTTGTTTGCCTTCTTCATCGCCAGGTGCACTCACCAAGGTTTGCATCATGCGAACCACTTCAGCACCTTTTTCGTAGATGGTGACGGTGTAGAAGTTGTTGATTTCAACGTAGCTGTCAGGCCTGACAGGATGAGCCATGGGGCCGGCATCCTCAGGGAACTGAACGGTGCGCAAAACGCGCACATCTTCAATGCGTTTGACCGCACGTGCACTTTGAACGCCAGCCATGTCTTGGCTGAATTCTTGATCGCGAAAGACGGTCAAGCCCTCTTTCAGAGACAGCTGAAACCAGTCTTGGCAGGTAATGCGATTGCCCGTCCAGTTGTGAAAGTATTCGTGGCCAACCACGCTCTCAATGCCTGCAAAGTCGTTGTCAGTGGCTGTAGCAGGATTGGCAAGCACAAACTTGGTATTGAAAATATTCAAGCCTTTGTTTTCCATCGCGCCCATGTTGAAATCGCTGGTGGCCACAATCATGAAGCGTTCCAGATCGAGTGGCAAACCAAAACGGGCTTCGTCCCAGGCCACACTGGCCATCAGGGAATTCATGGCGTGTTCTGTTTTGTCTAAGTCGCCGGGACGAACATACACTTGCAACAAATGTTCTTTGCCTGAGCGAGACACAATGCGCTGTTCACGCGCCACCAACTTGCCGGCGACCAAGGCAAACAAGTAGCAGGGTTTTTTGTGAGGGTCTTCCCATTTGGCAAAGTGACGGCCGTCGTCCAAGCTGCCTTGTTCCAGTAGATTGCCATTGGACAAGAGGACTGGGTATTGCTGCGCATCTGCACGTAAAGTAACGGTGTAGCTGGCCATCACATCAGGACGGTCCAAAAAGTAAGTGATGCGGCGGAATCCTTCTGCTTCACATTGCGTGAAGAAAGAATCGTTGCTGACATAGAGGCCTGACAGCTGCGTGTTTTTGGAAGGATTGCAAGTGGTGAAAATTTCCAAATCAAAAGCATCGGAGCCTTCAGGTAAATTTTCTAGCACCAATTGGTTGCCGTCCATTTTGAAAGAGGTGCCGCCGCCATTGACCATGACGCGCGCCAAGTTCAGTTCCTCGCCATCCAAACGCAAAGCTTGTGCAGCAACATCTGGGTTGCGACGCACCCGCATTTTGTTGAGTACGCGTGTTTTGGTGGCGTCTAAGTCGAATGTCAAGTCGACGGTATCGATCCAATAAGCGGGCGCTGTGTAATCGACACGGCGAATGGCTTTGGTTTGTCCTTCAAGCATCACAAAAAATCTCCATGGGTTGGGTTTGTCAAACTGGCCGTGCCAGTTTTTCAAACACCTTGTTTGAGCGAGGCTTCAATAAAAGCATCCAGGTCGCCGTCCAATACTTTTTGTGTATTGGACATTTCAACGTTGGTGCGTAAATCTTTGATCCGACTTTGGTCGAGCACATAACTGCGAATTTGGTGACCCCAACCCACATCGGTTTTGGTGTCTTCTAATTTTTGTTGTGCTTCCATGCGTTTGCGCATTTCAAAGTCGTACAAGCGTGAGCGCAGGCGTTTCCACGCCACATCACGGTTGCTGTGTTGGCTTCGGCCGTCTTGGCACTGAACCACAATGCCTGTGGGAATATGCGTTAAGCGCACTGCAGAGTCGGTCTTGTTGATGTGCTGCCCACCCGCGCCGCTGGCCCGAAAGGTGTCGGTGCGAACGTCAGAAGGATTGATGTCAATCTCAATCGAGTCATCCACTTCGGGGTACACAAAAATACTGGCAAAGCTGGTGTGACGGCCTCCCGACGAGTCAAAGGGCGACTTGCGCACCAAGCGGTGCACACCGGTTTCGGTTCGAAGCAAGCCAAAAGCGTAATCGCCTTCAAACTTGAGCGTGGCACCTTTGATGCCGGCCACGTCACCCGGTGATTCATCTTCAACAGTAATTTTGAAGCCTTTGCGTTCTGCGTACTTCAAGTACTGGCGCATGAGCATGCTGGCCCAATCGCAAGCTTCAGTACCACCCGCGCCAGCTTGAATGTCCACAAAGGCATTGCAAGAGTCGGCCTCGTTGTTGAACATGCGGCGAAACTCAAGCTGCTCTACGATGGCAGACAGCTTATTGGCTTCGACTTCAATGGTGAGTAAGCCGGCTTCATCGCCTTCCTCTTTGCTCATGTCAAACAACTCGCTGTTGTCTGAGAGCTCGGAGGTGAGGGTGTTGAGAGTGACCACCACACCGTCAAGGGCTTTTTTCTCTTTGCCTAACTCTTGGGCTTTTTTGGGGTCGTTCCAGACCGTGGGATCTTCGAGCGATGCGTTAACGGTTCTTAGGCGTTCTGATTTGGCATCGTAGTCAAAGATACCTCCGTAAATCTTCGGTGCGGGTGGCCAAGTCGGCCAATTTCGCGCCAATTTGATTGATGTGTTCTGCTTCCATGAGGGGGTGTGTCCGAATCTGATAAAGATGGGATTTTCTCATGCTTAGGGCTCACTTGCGAACCTCTTCAGACCAAAAAGTCTTCCAACAGCTTGGCCAGAGCCTCCGCTTGGTCGTGGTGCAGCATGTGACCGGCATCTTGGATCGTGGCTATTTTCAAATTCTCGACCGATTTCAGCCGTTCGTGAAACTCTTCGAGGGTGAATTTCCCTTTCCACCACTGTGACAAAGAGTCATCGGATGCTTCAACCACCATGCAAGGGGCTTTGATTCTTTTGTAAATTTCCAGCACCTCATCGACCCGGTACAGGTAGGGGTTGACCACTTTGTGGGCGGCATCGCCCAAAATTCGCCATTCACCTTGTGCGTCTGGCTTGGCCCAGTGCAGAGCCAACCAGTCGGCCTTGTCCTGCGAGAGGCGTTGGTTGGTTTTCATCAGCCGTTGAGCAACTGCGGCAGCGTCAGGGTAGGCTTTGAGGTTCAATTCGCCTTTTTCAAAGGCTTGCAACTCGTCAAGCCATTGGCCCAAACGGCCCGGGGCTTGGGAGGGGCGCGTGCTGGCCATGCCAAAACCCTCCAAATTGACCAAGCGCCGAATGCGATCGGGCCGAGCCCCTGCATACATCATGACCACATTGCCCCCCATGCTGTGGCCCACCAAGTCGATGCTTTGAGAGGGGCACAGCTGGCGTAGGAGCGCATCCAAGTCACCCAAGTAGTCGGGTAGCCAGTAGCTGTCAGTGACAGGACCCTCTGTGAGACCATAGCCGCGCCAGTCGGCTGCCAAAATACGGCGTTGCTGCAAAAATGAAGGGTTTAGAGCGTCAACCATGAATTGCCAAGACGCGGCCACGTCCATCCAGCCATGGGCCAAGACCACAGGTGGCAACGTAGATTGTGGATTGCCCCATTCTCTGACGTGGTATTGGTGACCACGCAAGGCGACGAAATGGCTAGTAGAGTGCTGTTGAACTTGGTACATACTTCGAGATCATAAGGAGACAGGAAATGCGTGTCAGTCACCCGAACGACGCTTACGAGGCCGTGCATCGCCAATTTGGCTGGCATGTGCCTGTGCATTTCAACATTGCAGAAGTCTGCTGCAGCCGTTGGGCGCGCTCTGAGCGGCATCAAAATGCCACCGCCATTGTGGCGCATCATCCAAGCCCTCAAGCCAGTCAGTCGTGGACCTTTCAAGATTTACAAAGCGCCGCCAACCGTTTGAGCCATGAGCTTCAAAAACGCGGCGTCAAAAAAGGCGACCGAGTGGCCATTGTCATGCCCCAGCGATTTGAAACAGCGGTTTCTTACATCGCTGTCTTGCAAATAGGCGCGGTGGCCATGCCTTTGTCGATGCTTTTTGGACCCGATGCTTTGGCCTTCAGGGTGAACGACAGTGGCGCCAGCATGGCCCTTTGTGATGAAGTTTCAGCCCCTGTATTGTCTGAATTGCGCAAAGATTGCCAGGGATTACAAACGGTGTGCCAGGTGCCTGAATTTCTGTCGCTTGCCATCGCAGAAAAGAAATTGGCCCCCAAGTTCAAGGCTGAAAAAACACTCGCTGAAGATCCTGCTGTTTTGATTTACACCAGTGGTACCACCGGCAATCCCAAGGGCGCATTGATTCCCCATCGCGCCATGATCGGCAACCTCACCGGGTTCTTATGCAGTCAAAATTGGTTTGGCTTTGAGCCCCTGAAAATCAAGCCAACTTCCAAGTTGGCAAGCCGTCAGTTGCCTTCGGGATCGGATGCCATTTTTTGGTCGCCAGCCGACTGGGCTTGGACAGGTGGCTTGATGGATGCGCTGCTACCAGCCTTGTATTTTGGGCGGCCCATTGTGGCATTCCAGGGTCGCTTCAGCCCAGAAATGGCTTTTGAAATATTGGATCAACACGCCATCACGCACAGTTTTTTATTTCCAACGGCCTTGAAGGCCATGATGAAGGCAGAGGCTCAACCGCGCAAGCGATACAAGCTGGTTTTGCAAGGCTTGATGAGTGCGGGTGAGGCCGTCGGCGATGCCGTTTTTGCATATTGCCGCGATCAACTGGGCGTTGTGGTCAATGAAATGTTTGGGCAAACAGAAATCAATTATGTGGTGGGCAACTGTCATATTTTTTGGCCCGCCAAACCGGGCAGCATGGGCAAGGGCTATCCTGGCCACCAAGTGGCCGTCATTGACGAGAAGGGGCAAATTTGCCCATCAGGTGTGCCTGGCGAAGTGGCTGTGAACCGCTATGACCGGCATGCTCACCTCGATCCAGTGTTCTTTTTGGGATACTGGAAAAACCCCAAAGCGACCCACGAGAAATACACGGGCGATTGGTGCCGAACAGGTGACGTGGCCGTTCAAGACCCAGACGGCTATCTTTGGTACCAAGGGCGAACCGATGACATGTTCAAGGCTGCGGGTTATCGAATTGGACCGGGCGAAATCGAAAACTGCTTGATCAAACATCCAGCCGTGGTGAACGCGGCAGTCGTGCCAAAACCAGATCCCGATCGGGGCGCTTTGGTCAAGGCCTATGTGGTGATGTCGCCAGAGTTTTTGTCTCAAAAGGCTTTGTCAAAAAACGCCAAGCTTTTTGACCAGAAAGTGATTGAAGATTTGCAGCAACACGTGAGAGGTTTGCTGGCGCCTTATGAATATCCCAAAGAAATTGAATTCATTGATCAATTGCCCATGACCACTACTGGTAAAGTACAGCGAAGATTTTTGCGATTGGAAGAAGAGCGACGAGCTAGCCTTTCACGCAAATTGTGAACTTGATCATTCAATTTTGAAATCATGAAAAAAATAACATTGGGTCAATCGGATCTGCAGGTGACCCCCATTTGTTTGGGCACCATGACCTTTGGTGAGCAAGTGGCAGAATCAACTGCGCACCAAATACTGAATCGTGCTCTCGATTTGGACCTGAACTTTTTGGATACGGCAGAAATGTATTCGGTGCCCGCCAAAGCAGAAACCTGTGGCGCTACAGAAACTATTTTGGGCCATTGGTTTGCAAGCAACCCTGGCGCGCGCCAAAAAGTGGTGCTGGCCACCAAAGTGGCCGGTCCATCACGCGGCATGCCCTGGGTTCGTGAAGGCACAGGCTTGACATCACAAGATATATTGAAATCTTGCGATGCCAGTCTGAAGCGCTTGCAAACAGACGTGATTGATCTGTATCAGATTCATTGGCCTGAGCGCCATGTGCCTGTTTTTGGCATGATGTATTTCGATCCCAGCAAGGACAAAATCGAAACCAGCATTCACGAACAGTTAGAGGCCTTGGGCCAGTTGGTCAAGGCTGGCAAGGTGCGTCACATTGGTCTTTCAAATGAAACGCCATATGGCATTCACGAATTTATTCGATTGGCTGAGCAGCATGGTTTGCCGCGCGTCACCACAGTTCAAAACCCATACTGCCTAACCAACCGAACTTTTGACAATGCCATGGACGAAACTTGCCACCGCATGAAGGTGTCTTTGTTGGCTTATTCGCCCTTGGCATTTGGCGCTTTGACAGGCAAGTACGATCAGACTGGCTTTGAAGGTGAAGGTGCTCCTGCCAATGCGCGCATTGGCAAGTACGAGTCTGTGCGCAAGCAACGTTGGGGTCGTGAAAGCTCATTGACAGCAGCCAAGCTCTACAACCAACTTGCCCGCGACAACGGCATGACGCCCACCCAAATGGCGCTTGCTTTTTGCTACAAGCGTTGGTGTGTGGCCAGCACCATCATTGGTGTGACTTCGGTGGCGCAGCTTGAAGAGAACATCAAAGCTTGGGACACCACTTTGTCTGCTGAAGTTTTGGCTGCCATTGATGCCATTCGTTTGGTTCATCGCGATCCTGCAACCTGATTTCTTGCTTCTGTGCGTCGTCTTTAAGCAATTTCCCAATGCCTGAAAATTCATTGAATCTCCTCTTTCACCCTGTTTCGGTGGTGCTTGTTTCTTACCTGCTTGGCTCTTTGAGTTTTGCTGTCATTGTGAGCAAGTTGATGGGTCTATCCGATCCCCGCTCTTATGGCAGCAAGAACCCAGGCGCTACCAATGTTTTGCGATCAGGCAACAAAAAGGCTGCCGTTTTGACCTTGCTGTTCGATGCTGTGAAGGGGTGGATTCCCGTGTTTTGGGTCTTGCAGCAGGGTGGGGCTTGGGGCCTGACTGAAGGGGTTGCTGCCGCGGCTGGCTTGGCTGCTTTTTTAGGCCACCTTTATCCCATCTTTTTCAAATTTGAAGGTGGCAAAGGTGTTGCTACGGCCTTGGGCGTCTTGATGGGGGTGTCTCCCGTTTTGGGCTTGGCCATTGCGTTGACCTGGCTTGGCGTAGCATGGTTCTTCAGATACTCTTCTTTGGCGGCACTGTTGGCAGCCCTTTTGGCGCCTGTTTATTACGCGTTGGCATCCGATGTGCTGTGGTGGAGTTTCAATGGCCCCATCTTTGGCATGCTGTGTGTCATGGGCATTTTGTTGGTTTGGCGGCACCGCGACAATGTGAACCGCTTGCTGGCTGGCACTGAATCTAAATTGGGTGCCAAAAAAAGTTAGATCACGGTTTGAATAGACAGTGAAAAAAGCGCCCTTGGGCGCTTTTTTCAATCGCGAAAGTTATTGAAGCTGATTGGAATATCGGTGATGTCTTTGCGCAGCAGAGCCATGGCTGCTTGCAAGTCGTCGCGCTTGGCGCCCGTCACGCGCACGGCATCGCCTTGAATAGAAGCTTGAACCTTGAGCTTGCTTTCCTTCAGCACTTTCTGAATTTTTTTGCCGTCTTCAGTAGCAATGCCATTGCGCACTTTCAAGACTTGCTTCACTTTGTCGCCGCCCATTTTTTGCACGTCACCTTTGTCTAAGAAGCGCACGTCCACACTTCGCTTGGCCAGCTTGTTGAGCAAGACTTCGTCGATTTGGGTGAGTTGAAAATCGGCATCGCCAAACAAAGTAATTTCTTTGTCTTTCAATTCAATGGCTGCCGATGTGCCTTTGAAGTCAAAGCGGGTGGCAATTTCTTTGGCGGTGGTGTCGACCGCATTTTTTACTTCAACCAGGTTGGGTTCGCAAACGGTGTCAAAAGATGGCATGGGTTTTCACAATCAAGTCAGAGAATGCGACAATTCTCCCATGAACGTGACCCAAAACGTACCCCTTCAGCCCTACAACAGCTTTGGCATTGTGGCCAAGGCCTATTCTTTGCTGCGAATTGGGTCCGTAGAAGAGGCTGTGGCGGCTCAGCAGACCTTGAAAAACCACCCAGAGGGACACTGTATTTTGGGCGGTGGCAGCAACATCGTCTTGACGGGCGACGTGAGGCCTCTCGTCCTCAAAATGGAAATCATGGGCAAGCGCTTGGTGTCCGAAACAGACAAAGCCTGGATTGTGGAGGCAGGCGCAGGCGAGGATTGGCATGAATTGGTCACTTGGACCTTGGACCAAGGGTGGCCTGGTTTGGAAAACTTGGCTTTGATTCCAGGCTCGGTGGGTGCCTCGCCAGTGCAAAACATTGGTGCCTATGGGGTAGAGCTGCAAGACCGTTTCGACTCCCTCGATGCCTTAGATTTGGTTGCCGGCCAAGTTTTTAGTTTGAATGCTGCGCAATGTGCCTTTGGCTATCGAGACTCTGTTTTCAAGCACACCAGCAGTGGGCCCAATGGCATTGGCTTGGCGGGGCGTGCCTTGATTTTGCGTGTGCGTTTTCATTTGCCCAAAGTGTGGAAGCCCGTGCTGGGTTATTTGGACTTGGAAAGAAAAATGACCGAGACGGGTATTGCCAATCCCACTGCGCGGCAAATTTACGATTGGGTGTGTGCCATCCGTCGCCACAAATTGCCCGACCCCAAAGTTTTAGGCAATGCGGGTAGCTTCTTTAAAAACCCCACAGTCACCCCCGAGCAATGTGCCGACATCATTGCGCGCGACCCCAAGGTGGTTCATTACCCCATGCCCGATGGCAGCATCAAACTGGCCGCTGGTTGGTTGATCGATGCCTGCGGTTGGAAGGGCAAGAGTGTGGGCAATGCGGCTGTTTATGAAAAACAAGCCTTGGTGTTGGTCAACCGAGGTGGTGCAACGGGCGGTGAGGTAGTGACTTTGGCCAAAGCCATTCAAACAAGCGTCTACGAGCGGTTCGGCATTCGCTTGGAACCCGAACCGGTCGTGATTTAAAACTTATTTGTCGCCTTCCAGCTTGAGCATCTCGGCACCTTCGCCCAAAGACAGCAAACCCGTTTTTGCATAGATGCCAAGCTTTGCGCGAGTGTCCACGATGTCCAAATTGCGCATGGTGAGTTGACCAATGCGGTCAAGCGGTGTGAATGTAGACTCGCCTTTTTCCATGGTCAAACGCTCGGGGTGATAGGTGAGGTTGGGTGAGGTGGTGTTCAAAATGGAATAGTCGTTACCACGGCGCAGTTCAATGGTGACTTCGCCCGTAATGGCGCGTGCCACCCAACGCTGAGCGGTTTCGCGCAGCATCAAAGCTTGTGAATCAAACCAACGGCCTTGATACAACAAGCGGCCCAGCTTGCGGCCGTTGTCGCGGTACTGCTCAATGGTGTCTTCGTTGTGAATGCCGGTCACCAAACGCTCGTAGGCGATGAACAGCAAGGCCAAACCGGGCGCTTCGTAAATGCCGCGGCTCTTGGCTTCAATGATTCGGTTTTCAATTTGATCGCTCATGCCCAAACCATGACGGCCACCAATGCGATTGGCTTCCAAAATGAGTTCAACGGGGTCTGAGTAGCTCACGCCATTCAAAGCCACAGGTTGGCCTTCCTCGAAGCGCACTGTTACTTCTTCGTGCTTGACCACGCAGTCTTCGCGCCAGAAAGGCACACCCATGATGGGCTGCACAATTTTCATGCCGCTGCTCAGGTGCTCAAGGTCTTTGGCCTCGTGTGTGGCGCCCAACATGTTGGAGTCGGTGGAGTAGGCTTTTTCGGCCGACATCTTGTAGCCAAAACCGTGTTGCGTCATGAACGCAGACATCTCTGCGCGGCCGCCCAACTCGTCAATGAACAGTTGGTCTAGCCAAGGCTTGTAAATTTTGAGGGAAGGATTGGTGAGCAAGCCGTAGCGATAAAAGCGCTCAATGTCATTGCCCTTGAAGGTGCTGCCGTCGCCCCAGATGTTGACGTCGTCTTCTTTCATAGCAGCCACCAACATGGTGCCGGTTACGGCGCGGCCAATGGGGGTGGTGTTGAAGTAGGTGACGCCCGCCGTGGAAATGTGGAAAGCACCGCACTGCAAAGCTGCAATGCCTTCGTGGGCCAATTGTTTGCGGCAATCGATGAGGCGGGCCAGTTCTGCGCCGTATTCCTTGGCTTTGCGCGGAATTTCTTCGTAGTCGGGCTCATCGGGCTGACCCAAATTGGCGGTGTAGGCGTATGGCACAGCGCCTTTTTGGCGCATCCACAGCAAGGCGGCGCTGGTGTCTAGGCCACCAGAGAATGCAATGCCCACTTTTTGGCCTGCAGGGATGTGTTGAAGAATGGTTGCCATGGAAGTTCTTTCAGATGCGAAGGGGATCAACCGAAATGGCAGATGTAGTGATAAGTCTCAGTAACGCGGATTTCAAAACTGGATTGGCCGGGCACGTTGAATTTTTCGCCGGCTTTTGACGTGAGCCACTCTGAACTTCCCTTGAGTTTGTATTCGCAAGAACCGCCCACGCACTCCATGACCTCGGGCGCGCCGGTGTTGAAAGTGAGGGTAGAGGGCAGAACCACGCCCACTGATTTCTTGGTGCCATCGGCCAAGGTGATGTTGTGACTGACGCACTTGCCGTCAAAGTACACGTTGGCCTGAGTGGTAACGGAAATGTTGTCGATTTTTTCGGTGGTCATAGAGAAATCAAGGGTTGGGTGTCATGGCCACAAAGTGGCGGCATAGAGACTAGGCACAAAACCCATGATTTTAGGCCATTGCAGGCCCGTTTTTAACGCCAGTGGCGATGGCGGGGCGCAGCCCCAATGTCCATGTTCACGTGCGTGAACACAGGGTAGGGTGAGTAAACATTGGCTCGGTAAAAGGGAGAGTACACGCGGACCACATGGGGTGCTGCTGTGAAAATTTGGGGTGTGACAATGGGTGAATTGGGAATTTCTGCCATGACTGTGGCTTCAGGACCTGGCACTTCCAAGGGGGCCGCACTGATGGGCGTGACTTGCAACTTGATGGTGGGGCCTGGGTCCTTGGGCAATTGCACGTTGTACTGTTTGCCTGCAAATTCATACACCACGTTGTAACCCATTAGGCGGTTTTCGAAGACTTGCTGGGTGGTGCATGTTTGTTGAGTTTGCGTCTGGGCCGCTTGAGGTCCTTCGACCTTTTCTCCAGCGATGGCGCCACCAATGACCCCAATCATGGTGGCCAAAGCTCTGCCTTCGCCTTTGCCAATGGCGTTGCCAATGGCGCCACCAGCGATGGCACCCATTGCCGCTCCAGCACCAGAAGTCTGACCTGGCACACTGACTTGCGTTTGGGTGCAAATTTGGCGAGGCACAGAAACTTGTTGGTAAACAGGGGTGCGGCTAATGACATTGCCAATTTCTTGGGCTTGAGTTGGCAGGCAAATAGAGAGTCCTGCCAACAAACCGCCGGTCAGTGTGGAGCTCAAGGCGCGGATAAAGACTGGTTTTGTCATGGTGTTCAATTCTGAAAGAAACAATTCAATGGCCAGATTTTAAAGTTTAGTTTTAAAAAAATCGATAAGCCTGCCTAAAGTTGTTTGAAGCGCTTGCTTCTTCGAACTTCTATTGACTTAACGCAGTGGCCACTGATTTGGTTGAAAGCCTACCGAAATTTCCATGTCTTTGCTGGATTGCCACTCAATGACGGGCCGTTTGACCAGGCTGGGATTGGCCAAGAGATAAGGGCGAGCCGTTGCCGCACTGACCACGCTGAGCTGTTCCTCTGGACTGAGTTTGCGCCAACTGGTGCCTTTTCGGTTTAAAACGGCCTCCCAGCCTGCCACTTTCAGCCAAGTGTCGAGATTTTTTTCGGGCAAGCCTTGTTTTTTGAAATCATGGAAAACATGCTCGATGCCTTGCTCGCTCAGCCAAGTGCGCGCTTTTTTAACGGTATCGCAATTGGGAATACCATAAACAGTGATCAAGGTGTATTTCATCATTTGCCATTGAAAGAGCTGGACTCAGCGACAATCTTATCCTTATGAAAACATTGAGTGAATGGCTCGCATATTGCGAGAGCTTGCATCCCCATGCCATAGACATGGGTCTAGACCGGGTGCGCTTGGTTGCCCAAAAGCTGCAACTGGCCCTGAAAGTGCCCGTGATGACCGTGGCCGGTACCAACGGCAAAGGCTCAACCTGCGCCATGTTGGAGGCTATTTACTTGCAGGCGGGCTACAAAACAGGGGTCTACACGTCACCCCATTTGGTGCACTTTGAAGAGCGCTGTCGCTTGCAAGGGGAGTCGCCACCTGCTGCTGTGTTTGCCAATGCTTTTGAGCAGGTTGACAAAGCCAGGGGGGAGATTTCTCTCACTTATTTTGAATTTAGCACCCTGGCCATTTTGAAAATGATGGCGGACGCTGATTTGGATGTGGCCATTTTGGAAGTCGGTTTGGGCGGCCGACTAGACGCCGTGAACCTGGTGGATGCCGATTGCGCCATCATCACCAGCATCGACCTGGATCACACGGCACTCTTGGGAAATGACCGTGAAACCATCGGTTTTGAAAAAGCCGGCATTGTCCGCTCAGGCAAGTCGGTGGTTTTGAGTGATCCAGTCCCTCCGAATTCCATCATTCAGCACGCCAAAGACCTGGGCTCAGACCTTTGGTTGATGGGCCGCGACTTCAACTTTTCTGGCGATCCCTTGCAGTGGTCATGGGCTGGCAGGGGGCGGCGCTACAGTGGTCTGGCCTATCCAGCCCTCAGGGGGGCTAACCAGTTGCTCAATGCTTCCGGTGTTTTGGCAGCTTTGGAGATCATGCGACCCCAATTGCCAGTGACTGCCCAGGCCATTCGCAATGGTTTGGCCATGGTGGAGTTGACCGGGCGGTTTCAAATTGTGCCTGGCGAGCCGGTCTTGGTTCTGGATGTGGCGCACAACCCGCATTCTGTGGCGGCTTTGGCGGCCAATTTGGACGCGATGGGTTTCTACCCTTGCACCCATGCGGTTTTTGGGGCCATGGCCGACAAAGACCTAGCCAGCATGCTTCAAAAAATTCTGCCCATGGTTGATGCCTGGTATTTCACAGATCTGCCATTGCCCAGGGCGTCTACGGCAGCCCAACTGGAAGGCGCTTGGCGGCAGATGAATACCCGCCAAGACGTGAAAACCAGCCAGCACCTGTCGCCTCAAAAAGCCCTCGAAGCAGCCATTACAGCGGCAAGCCCCACTGATAGAATCTTGGTCTTTGGTTCGTTCTATACGGTGGGCGGCATTTTGCACAATGGCATTCCCAAACTGCATGCCAAACACCTGAGTAATTGAGACTCCAACGCATGGCATTCTTCAAGCTACGACTTCCTGGACGACTTTCGTCGGGCCCCACTGGCGCCGATGCGCTATCCAACACCCCCGCAGAAAGTGTCGAGGTCATTCGCAAGCGTGCTCGCCATCGGCTGATGGGCTCTGTGGTGTTGGTTTTAGGTGCGGTTGTTGGATTGCCACTGTTGTTTGACAGCCAACCCAGACCTGTGGCCATCGATACCCCCATCGTGATTCCCGACCGAAATCAGGTGGCACCCCTAACTGCCGCAGTGGCCCCTAAAACAGGCTCGGTCAAAGAGCCGACGCCGGTTCAGGCAGACCCAGCGCCACCCGAAACGGCCGCTGTTGCAAAAAGTGCAGTTGCCAATTCGGCTGGACTTGATCCCAACGAAGAAGTGGTCAGTAAGACAGGCAAACCTGAACCCAAAGTTGACCCGAAGCCTGAGGCAAAAACAGAAGCCAAGCCAGAAGCCAAGCCAGAATCAAAGCCAGAAGTGAGGGCCGACACCAAAGAAGCTGACAAAGCCAAAGCCTTGCTGGATGGCAAAGAAGCGCCTAAGTCTGAACAGTCAGTCCGCTCTGTGGTTCAAGTGGGCGCGTATGCCGAATTGGCCAAGGCCAGGGAGGTGCGAGCCAAGTTGGAAAGCGCCGGCTTTAAAACCTACACCCAAGAAATCGATACCAAAGACGGCAAACGAATTCGCGTTCGAGTGGGCCCATTCCCGTCCAAGGAAGAAGCAGAAAAAACAGCTGAAAAAATTCGGAAATTGAATTTGCAGACCTCGGTGTTAAAACTTTAAGGAGCTCGAACACATGGCTTCCACCGATTGGATTCTTCTGGCTTTGCTTGCGGCATCCTTTTTGTTGGGCGCATGGCGAGGCTTGGTCTATGAAGTTCTTTCTGTCATAGGCTGGATTGCTGCATTTTTGCTGGCGCAGTGGTTTGCTCCCGATGTTGCAGAAAAATTGCCTATGCAGAGCTCAAGCGAAACACTCAAATACGCCGCTGCATTTGTGTTGGTTTTTGTGGTGAGTGTTTTTGCGGCGGGTCTCATTTCTGCACTCATGAAAAAAATCATTTCTGTGGTGGGGCTCCGGCCTGTTGACCGCATTCTGGGCGCCGTGTTTGGTTTGTTTCGAGGTTTGATTTTGTTGCTGGTCTTGAGCGTTGTGGTGCACATGACGGCTTTGCAAGAAAGTGATTGGTGGCTTGAGTCCAAGGGCGCACCCATGCTCATGACCTTGCTCAAGGGCTTGCAACCGATGTTGCCTGAAAAATTTGGGGCTTTCTTGCCCAATTGATTGGACTGACTTATGTGTGGAATTGTTGGCGTTGCAAGCAACGCGCCTGTGAATCAGCTGATCTATGACGCGTTGTTGCTCTTACAGCATCGTGGGCAAGATGCTGCGGGCATCGTCACGCAACTCGACCGTAAGTTTCACATGCACAAAGCCAAAGGCATGGTGAAGGATGTTTTTAGAACGCGCAACATGCGCTCTTTGCCGGGCAACTGTGGCTTGGGGCAAGTGCGCTACCCCACTGCGGGCAATGCCTTCAGCGAGGAGGAGGCGCAGCCTTTTTATGTCAATGCACCGTTTGGTTTGGTACTGGTTCACAACGGCAACTTGACCAATGCCAAGGCCTTGAAGACCGAGCTATTTTCCACCGACCATCGCCATATCAACACAGAGAGTGACTCTGAAGTTTTGCTCAATGTGCTGGCGCACGAGTTGGAAAAAACCACACGCGGTTCGGCCTTAACCCCTGCTGATGTTTTCAAAGCCGTTCAAGGTGTGCATCGGCGTGTGAAAGGCTCGTACGCCGTCATTGCCCTCATTGCGGGTCATGGCCTGCTTGCATTCAGAGACCCCTTTGGCATTCGTCCGCTGTGCATTGGCAAAGGCAAAGATGGCACTTACATGTTGGCCAGTGAGTCTGTGGCGCTGGAAGGTACCTTGCACCAGTTTGAGCGCAATGTTGAGCCGGGCGAGGCGGTGTTCATTGACATGCAAACGCAAATCTACAGCCAACAATGCGCAGACCATCCGCAATTGAATCCTTGTATTTTTGAATACGTCTATTTGGCTCGACCAGATTCAACCTTGGACGGCATCTCTGTTTATCAGGCGCGTTTGAACTTGGGCGAAACATTGGCCAAGCGGGTCATTTCAACCGTTCCCCCCAGTGACATTGATGTGGTCATTCCTATCCCTGAATCAAGCCGACCAAGTGCTGCGCAACTGGCGCAATTGTTAGGTTTGCCGTACCGGGAAGGGTTTGTGAAAAACCGCTACGTTGGCAGGACCTTCATCATGCCGGGGCAGGCTGTTCGCAAGAAATCGGTACGACAAAAACTCAACGTCATTGCCAGCGAGTTCAAAGGCCGCAATGTGCTGTTGGTGGACGACTCTATTGTGCGAGGCACCACAAGCCGTGAAATTGTGCAAATGGCCCGAGAGGCAGGTGCGCGCAAGGTTTACATGGCCAGTGCCGCGCCGCCGGTGCGTTATCCCAATGTGTACGGCATTGACATGCCGACCAAAGATGAACTGGTGGCGCACAACAGATCGGTGGATGAGATTCGACAAATCATCGACTGCGATGCCCTCATTTATCAAGATGTTGACGCCATGAAATTGGCGGTTGCTAACGCCGTCTTGCCAGGCTTTCCCAAGGTTCAAGGTTTTGATGCATCTTGCTTTGATGGCATCTACGTGACCGGCGATGTTTCTGCTGAGGACATTGAACGATTGAATGAGAGCAGGCCCATCCAACAAGATGAGTCAGAGGCTGACTCTGATCGCTCCCGCTTGGCTTTGCCAAATGCATCTTAAGCGGTACCTATAAAACCATTTTAAAAATACATTTGTGAACAGAATTTGAGACCGATATGAGCCAGCACCCATTGCCCGACAACTTGCACATTGACACCTTGGCGGTGAGGGCTGCAGTTGACCGCAGCCAGTATGGTGAAAATTCTGAAGCCTTGTACCTTACCAGTGGTTATGTTCAGCCCGACGCCGAAACAGCGGCCAGGCGCTTTGCGGGGGAAGAAGAAGGCTATACCTATGCCCGTCTTGGCAATCCAACAGTGGCCAGCATGGAGGCGCGCTTGGCGGCCCTTGAAGGCTCAGAGGCTTGTATAGCCACTTCCACGGGCATGTCTGCCATTTTGCTAATGTGCTTGGGCTTGCTCAAAAGTGGTGACCATGTCATTTGCTCCCACTCGATGTTTGGCTCCACCATCAAATTGATTGGCAGTGAGTTTGCCAAGTTTGGTGTGCAAACCACCTTTGTTTCTCAAACCCAAGTGGCGGAGTGGCAAGCAGCCATGCAGCCCAACACCCGATTGTTGTTTGCTGAAACACCGACCAATCCCTTAACGGAAGTGTGTGACATCAAAGCACTGGCCGACATTGCACATGCAGGCAATGCATTGCTGGTGGTGGACAATTGTTTTGCAACGCCTATCTTGCAGCGACCCATTGCCATGGGCGCAGATTTGATCGTGCACTCTGGCACCAAATATTTGGATGGCCAAGGCCGCGTGATGGCAGGCGCCTTGTGCGGCTCCAAGGCACTGATTGATGATGTGTTTGGCCCCGTCATGAGAAGCGCGGGCATGACCTTGGCGCCTTTCAATGCTTGGGTGGTTTTAAAAGGTTTGGAAACTTTGGGCATTCGCATGAAGGCGCAATCTGAACAAGCCTTGGCCTTGGCGCAATGGCTACAAACGCAAGGCCCCGTGGCGCGTGTTTATTACCCTGGCTTGAAAAGTCACCCTCAACATGAACTGGCCATGCTGCAACAATCGGGCATGGGGGGTGCTGTGTTTTCTTTCGAGGTGAAAGCCCAGTCGCCTGAGCAGGGCCGCGAGAATGCATTCAAAGTGATGAATGCCATGCGAACGGTTTCCCTGTGTACCAACTTAGGGGATGTCAAAACGCTGGTAGCGCACCCTGCCAGCACTTCCCATGGCCGCCTTA
The DNA here is from genome assembly GCA_021298995.1 of Comamonadaceae bacterium. Taxonomy (GTDB): domain Bacteria; phylum Pseudomonadota; class Gammaproteobacteria; order Burkholderiales; family Burkholderiaceae_C; genus Limnohabitans_A. Next base: position 37,893 of record JAJTGB010000006.1, read on the forward strand.
CCGAAGCGCAGCGTCAAGTGGCGGGCATTCAGCAAAGCTTGATTCGTGTGGCGGTTGGCCTTGAGCACCTTGATGACTTGAAAGCCGACTTCTTGCGCGGCTTTCAGGCACTCTAATTCGAATTACAAATGTCTTCTATTCAAAAACAAGTTCGCACGCGCTTTGCGCCGTCACCCACTGGCTTCATTCATCTCGGTAATATTCGGTCTGCCTTGTACCCTTGGGCCTTTGCCAAAGCACAAGGCGGTATCTTTATTTTGCGCATTGAAGATACCGATTTAGAACGATCGAATCAGGCGTCTGTGGATGTAATTTTGGAGGGAATGGCTTGGTTGGGTATGCACCCCGATGAAGGCCCTTTTTATCAAATGCAGCGCATGGACCGCTACAAAGAAGTGCTGGCGCAGCTTCAAGCCACTGGCCAGGTTTATCCGTGCTACATGAGCATGGAGGCGCTGGATGCATTGCGCGAAAAACAAATGGCGGCCAAAGAAAAGCCGCGCTATGACGGTACTTGGCGGCCTGAGCCAGGCAAAACACTGCCGCCCATTCCAGAAGGCGTGAAGCCAGTCTTGCGATTTAAAAATCCGCTGGACGGTGTGGTGGCTTGGGACGACAAAGTAAAAGGCCGCATTGAAATTAGCAACCAAGAGTTGGACGACTTGGTCATTGCAAGACCTGACGGCACTCCCACCTACAACTTCTGCGTCGTGGTGGACGACATTGACATGCAAATTACCCATGTGATTCGCGGTGATGATCATGTGAACAACACGCCCCGTCAAATTAATATCTTCAAAGCCTTGGGGCAAGAAGTGCCTGTGTATGCGCACCTTCCTACCGTGCTCAATGAGCAGGGCGAGAAAATGAGCAAGCGCAATGGCGCCAAGCCCGTCACCCAGTACCGTGATGAAGGCTATTTGCCCGATGCCATGGTGAACTACTTGGCGCGACTCGGTTGGAGCCATGGTGACGATGAAATATTCAGTCGCCAGCAGTTCTTAGACTGGTTCGACCTCGATCATTTGGGCCGCAGTGCAGCGCAGTTTGACGACGCCAAACTGCGCTGGGTGAACGCCCAACATTTGAAGGCTTCTGATGATTCTCAGCTGGCACTTTGGGTGAAGGACATCTTGACCCAACGGGGCATTGCCTCAGACGACCGTTTGCCAGCCATCTGCGGCCTGTTCAAAGACCGATGCGACACCCTTTGCATGTTGGCCGATTGGGTGGCCGTTTTTTATGGCGACGTCACGCCCAAAGCCGATGAAAAGGCGCAACACGTAACCGATGCCGTGAAGCCAGCCTTGGCCATGTTGGTCCAAAAATTGGCAGCTTGCGAATGGGACAAAGCAGCTATTGCGGCTGTGCTCAAAGAAGTCTTGGCAGCGCAAGGCTTGAAGATGCCGCAGTTGGCCATGCCCGTGCGAGTATTGGTCATGGGCACATCACAGACCCCATCACTTGATGCTGTACTGGCCTTGTGTGAGAAGCAAAAAGTTTTAGAGCGCTTGAAAAACGCTTGAAAACCTGTCTATAATCCATTTCTCGACACCAACGAGGGTTGCCTTCCAAGGCTTCACAAAGGGGGTATAGCTCAGCTGGGAGAGCGCTTGCATGGCATGCAAGAGGTCAGCGGTTCGATCCCGCTTACCTCCACCAAAGTGTCGAAAATGTTTTGATTTGCTTGCGAAGCATTTCATTTCACGGTGAGTACCGGGGTTCGAATCCCCGTAGGGTCGCCAAGTTTTGTTGCACTTGGTGCTATTGCTAGACCAGTTCTAGTCAATTGGCACAGAAGCTTCAAGCTACCAGGAGTGGTAGTTCAGTTGGTTAGAATACCGGCCTGTCACGCCGGGGGTCGCGGGTTCGAGTCCCGTCCACTCCGCCAAAAAGCATGCAAAAACGCGCCTTCGGGCGCGTTTTTCGTTTCTGCTCACCAATTTCCCGTCATTGAAATTTAAAAACAATAGTACTCCCGTTAACCAACGCATACCAATTTGCTCAAGCAGTTAACTTAAGGAAGGCCCTGTTCAGGAAAGGATGTGAAGGTACTTATGTGGACTTGTTTAAAAAAAGCAGTGTTTACCCCCTCCCAAGCTATTTGCCTGCCCCATTGCCTTTTAAATCAGCGCGTGCCTTAATGGGTTTGTTATTTTAGGTTTAAGACTTGGTTATGAAAATTTCACTCTCTTTGTTATGTGTTCTGTTGCTTGCTGCCTGTGGCGGAGGTGGCGGTGGAAGCGGTGCTTTTGGACCACCTTTGACACTTGCACAGCAAGCCAACGTTGCCACTGCATCTCAGGCCAGTCTTGCATCATCGCAAAGCCAAACTGCAAACGCGTCGGTCTCAACAGCAGTGACCAACCTGTCAGACTTGGTCACCGCAAATGCCTCGCTCAGTTCGAATTCAACTGTGACGGTTGCAGCGCTTGCCGCGCAACAAGCGGCTGTTTCTGCGGCATCAGCTCAGAATGCTGCGGCCACGGCAGCTTCTGATTTGATGATTGCTTCAAATTTCAGCATCGTGGGCGTGATCAGCGCAGGCCGCACGATATGCGCGGCTGCCAGTTCATGCACCAGTGCCGAAATTTCAGCGCTAGGTTACATCGCGGCGAGCACTGCAAAAAATGCGGCTGAAGCCACCTTATTCGCAATCACGGCAACCAACCAACTAAAAACCATCATCTCCACAGTAGCGCCAACTGTCAACTTGGCTACTGCCACTGCTGCAATTGCCACGGCCACATCTTCGGCATCGACCGCGCAAGCGACAGCCAACACAGCTATCTCAAATTACGCCGCTGCAGCAATCCAAGTTGGAACATCCGTCATCATCATTGCCCCATCGTCGGGCACTACTGGAAGCGTTGCTGGAACACCAACCTACAGCGGAGCTACGCAAACCATCGTGACCACATTTGCTAATGGTCAGACCAGCACAGCCACCAACGCTCCCGTCAGCTCGCCGGTGACGTGGGCCGCGGACAACGTGACCCGCACCACGACTCACACCTTTGCCAACGGCGGCACTAACGCTGTGGTGGCCACGGTGCCTGGCACTGTTGGCGCTCCCACTTACAGCGGCTCTAACCAGACCATCGTGACCACATTTGGCAATGGACAGACCAGCACAGTGGTCAACGCTGCAACGGGCACGCCTGTGGTGACTTGGGCCTCTGACAACGTCACGCGTACGACTTCCTATACCTATGCCAATGGAGGCTCTAATGCGGTGGTGGCCACGGTGCCCGGCACTGCTGGAACACCAGTCTACAGCGGAGCTACGCAAACCATCGTGACCACGTTTGCTAATGGTCAGACCAGCACTGCTACCAACAACCCAACCAGCAACGCTGTGACCTGGGCTCAAGATCACGTCACTAAGACCACGACCTACACATACGCCAATGGCGGCACGAACCCTGTTGTTACAACCGTGGCTGGAAATGTCTCAGGTGCCACAATCTCAAATACGAATGGTACCGTTTCTGTCTCTCCGCTAGTCACAACTTATGGGGACGGCTTCTCAATTACGACAGAAGATGGCACCTCAACAAAGCCTTTCGCACAAGCAACACTAGTTACTAAAAATATTACTGATTCAAATAGTCATATTCAGTCATCCACCACTTCATATGATCTGAGATGGGGCGTAAAGGCGACACCATTTGCGCTTCCAACATCTGATGATGTATCCGCTCAAATTAGTTCCACAATAAAACTAATTGATTTTGTTGGAGTTGGTTTCGGAACTTACCCAACATTCACATTGAACCAAGGTTTTTCTTTCACTGGATCTTTGGGGGCTACGACTTCAAATTTTCAGGGAGTTTGGATAACTCCTGATGTGAAGGCTGCTTGGGCTGAGGGGTGGACTGGCAAAAATGTGAAGGTTGGAATAATTGACGATTTCACAGCTAACGAAGCTTCTGATTTCCGAAGAATACCTTTATCAACTAGTTGTGGCTATGTAAGTGTGCTTGGTACACCAACTTACCAATGCAGTACATCATCAAATGCATTTTTAAAGTTAACACATGGCGATCAAGTTTCAATGATCACCGGCGGATCGAGAAATCAATTAACTGGATTGATCACTGAGACTGGGACATGGACGGATGGTATTGACCTTGGTACTTATTTAGCTGTTCAAAATCTAACCGTCAATTTGAGTTCGCCGTTTTACGGTATTGCAAAAGATGCATCGATCTATAGAAACGATTTTCTTACCTATCAATCCAATACAAATGGACTTTTTTCTCAATTAAAAAACTGGGGAACCGGTACCGATGCCTCTAGTGTTTTATTCCGTAGTTTGCAGGTTGTTAACTTGAGCCTTGGCGGAACATCTAAGAATCGTGTTACCAATCAAGCAGTTTATGCTTCGCAACTGAACTACGCAAACGCCAGTATTGTTTCTGATACTGTTTTTGTAAAAGCAGCTGGAAATGAATCGTGTGTTATCAGTTCGTCAAATTGCGATCCCAACAATCCAGTTTTTTACTATTCTCCGCAATATAAAAATAAATCAATCATTGTGGGAGCTTTAGACCAAGCTGGTGGGTCTATAGCCTCATATTCAAATCAAGCAGGAGCTTATTCTGACAGATTCCTTGTTGCAGATGGGCGGGGCATTTACGACAGCACTGCAGGAACTTATGTCCAAGGAACATCCTTTGCTGCTCCTCGGGTTGCAGGTTACGCAGCCATTCTTAGGCAAAAGTTCCCTAATTTGAATGCAGAAAAGTCTTCGTCAATTTTATTGGACACTGCTCGCTACGATACTTTAAGTTGTAATCCCAACTGTCCTTCCAATATTTATGGCATGGGTGAAGCAAGTTTATCCAGAGCACTTGCGCCAGTTGGCCGGCTTAGGTAATGAAAAACTCACGCTCAATGCAATGCGAAATCAGGCATGGACTTCAGGGCCATTGCCGTTCGGATTCGTATCGGAATTTGAGATCCGACGCGAAGTTAATTTATTTTCAAGTAACTCAGGAATTGCTGTTTTAAACGCTCAGCCAAAGGTGACTTCGGAATACGATGAAACTTCAAATGCCTACGCAATGACGCATTTTTATACTGCAGCCAAACACCGTCAGCATCTAATCTCTAATTTTTTAATTCCAAACACAAAGGCTTTGATATCAATAGGCTATGACTCAGGAAGCAGAGCTGAAAAAATAGCAATTTCCAAAACCTTTTTTATCGGATTGTCAGCTTATAAAAGACTTGATTCAAATTCAGCATTATTTTTTATGGCGGGTGGCTGGCAAAAAGAGAAAATTATTGAGAAACCTTGTATTGATGAGTACGATCGTGAATATTGGTGTCCCAATTTGACTGCATGGTCAGATTACAAGCCACTTTCTACATCGCCATTGCGGTTCGCAGAAGTCCGTTACGAGCGGCGTTTTTAACTTTTTCATTTCTGCCATCTCTTTCAGTGCTGATGAAAGAAAAAGTACGAGCCGCCAAGCCAGTTTGCTTGACAATGAATGCTTCTATTGATATCTTAAAGATATCAAGTCAACAGAGTGAGTCACCATGAGTTCAGCTCCTGCCCAAATAGCTTTTCGCTTCAGACCATACGACAGTGCCACTGGCGTGACGCGCACAACCACCAAAAGGTTGGCTGAGACTTTGGGTGTGGACGAAACACAAGTCATCCATCTGGCGCTTCGTGAGTTGGCCGTCAAGTTGCTGCCGCAGTATGAAGCCGACGAAGGTGCACTTACCCAGACACAGTTGAATCAACTTAAAAAGTTGGCCCCCAAAACCAAGCTGACTAAAAAACGCAGTAGTCTCTTCGACATGGAAAATGCTTGATGCAGCGGTGGCCAGAGCCTGATGCAGGAGACATCGTGTGGTGTCGTTTTCCAGACTCTATTCATGCACGACCCAAACCCAGGCCTGCTCTTGTCATTGATGTACAAATGGATGAAGCAGCCTATTTTTTTGTGAGTGTGGCCTTCGGCACGAGTCAAAAATTGAACCGTCTTTACAGCGGTGAATTTCAAATCACTCAAACAGACAACCCGGCAGCCTATGCAATGGCTGGACTCAGTTTTGATACCAAATTCGATTTGAGAACCATTCTTTTTTTGCCGTTCAATCAGGAATGGTTTGCCGTGCCACCTCATGCACCTCACGGACAAAATCCCAAGCTAGGCACACTGCATCCATCCATGGTTAAAGTTGCATCAACTGCATACAAGGCAGCCACACTATGACACTTTTTCGAACGCCATCTATTCAAAAAATTGCGCATGTATGCATTGCTGTTTTAGGGCCCTGTGCAGCCCATGCAGAAACAAACTTAAGCAAGATTTGGGTGAACGCCGGGTTTTATTCTGCACACTTCGATACCCAGAAGGAATTGCGCAATGCCAACCCGGGCTTTGGCATCGAGTACTCGCTAGACAACACTTGGAGCCTGACGGCAGGGCGTTTTATCAACAGCGACAACGCCCATTCAACCTACATGGGTGCTTACTATCAGCCTTGGCAATTCGGTGAGTGGAAGCTGGGGGTGGTGGGTGGCGCTTTCAATGGCTACCCCAAAGCTTTCAACGGTGGTTGGTTTCCTGCTGTGCTGCCGGTGGCCAGCTGGGAAGCTAAAAATGTAGGCATCAATGTGATGCTGGTGCCGCCTTTGAAAGACCGCCTTTATGGCGCTTTGAGCTTTCAGTTGAAATACCGTTTTGACAATTGACTTTGATTTTCACTTTGATTTTGAGCCTTCACTGCTTGCCAACCTAGGCCCAAGCCTGAGGGGTAAGTAAACCCAGCAAATACCCTCGCAGCCATCCCAAGTCGACTGGTTTGGCGATGAATTGTGAGCCTTGGGGCGGGCCTCCTCGGTTTTCCAGCTCGTCCTTGCTCTGGGCGGAGAGGGTGATGATTTGAAGCTTGGCGAAGTTTTTTTGGTTTTGAACCCGCTTCACCAACTCCCAGCCATCGACCTCGGGCATGAGCAAGTCGATGAGCATGACGTGAGGATTGAACGCGGGCAAATGAAGCAATGCATCGATGGCGGAGGATAAAGCGCAGCAGTCGACTTGCGGGTGAACAGACAGGCAAGTATCTTGCAAGAGATGACGTGTGACGGCATCGTCGTCGACCACCATGACCCGCAGCCTGTCGTTCATGAGGCGCTCGACTGCAGGCAATTTTTGCTGCTGCAACTGGTAATTTTGAATGGATTCGAGGGAGATGCGGCGATGACCGCCCTGCGTGACCCAGGCATGAAGGATATTTTTGTCGACCAAGCTTTGGACCGTGCCGACTGAGAGTTGAAGAAGTTCAGCGGCTTTGCTGGTTCCACAGCAAGCGGGGGTGGTTTGATGGGCCATGCATATCTTCTTTGTAAAACCCAAATTTAGCGCGAATGACCTTCACGCACGCTTGCAAACGCATACATTCACTTTCATTCGAAAATAGTTGCAAATCTGGCCCAAACGGTCTCCTTAGGGACTTTAGGGATGTTCTATCCGCGCATACCCGTTTAGCATTCCTTGTCCTAGCCCTTTTTCGTATTCTGTTGGAGACGCACTGAATGCCCGCCCACCATGCTTTTTGGCCTAAAAGATTGCCGCACCAATTGACGGCGCCGCAAACATCTTTGTGGATGAATTTGCAAATCAGTGCCTTGCGATACTCGCAAAAAGTGGCTTTGGTGTTCATGGGCAGAACATGGACTTATGCGCAATTGCAGCTTGAAGCTGAACTCGTTGCTTCAGCTTTGCGCAAGATGGGCGTGCAAAAGGGCGATCGAGTGGTGCTGGACATGCAAAACTGTCCGCAACTGGTCATCACGCACTTTGCTATTCTGCGACTCGATGCCGTGGTAGTGCCCGTCAACCCCATGAACCGCATGGAAGAGTTGAAGCATTACATCTTAGATCCCGATACCAAAGTGGCTGTGACCACAGCCGACTTGGCGCCAGAGTTGGCAGCTGCTAGCAATGCCCTAGATAAGCCTCAGCGCCTCCAACATTTGTTGGTCACCCAATTTTCTGATGCCTTTGATCCAGTTAACACGGGACCCGAAGAGATGCCTGCCAATTGGCACGACTGGCTCACCAAGGTGCATCCTTTGCCAGCGCTAGAAGGTGGACAAGTGCATGCTTGGGCATCAGCCTTAAAGGGCGAAGTGTCTCTCGGACCCGTCACGGCGCAATCGGAAGATTTGGCTGTGCTGCCCTACACCAGCGGCACCACAGGCTTGCCGAAAGGTTGCATGCACACGCATGGCACCATCATGCACAACACCATGTCCAGTGGCCTGTGGGCCAATGGCACGCCTGAGAACAAATGCTTGTGCGTGGTGCCCATGTTTCACATCACGGGCATGGTAAGTGTCATGCATGCCACCATTTTCTTGG
>JAJTGB010000112.1 GCA_021298995.1 Comamonadaceae bacterium
AAGCCTTGACGGCTTCGGGGTTGCGCACGCGAATGTGCAACTCGCGCAATTGCTTCTCGTCCACAGGGCTTGGCGCTTGGGTGAGCAAGCACTGGGCACGTTGTGTTTTGGGGAAGGCAATCACGTCGCGAATGGACTCGGCACCGGTCATCAAAGTGATGATGCGGTCCAAACCAAAGGCCAAGCCGCCGTGAGGTGGCGCGCCGTACTGCAAAGCATCTAGCAAGAAACCAAACTTGAGCTGGGCTTCTTCGGGCGTGATCTTCAAAGCGTCAAACACTTTTTGCTGCACGTCGGCGCGGTGAATACGCACAGAACCACCGCCAATTTCCCAGCCGTTCAAGACCATGTCATAGCCTTTGGCAATGCACTTCTCAGGCGCGGTGACCATCCAGTCTTCGTGGCCGTCTTTGGGCGCTGTGAAGGGGTGGTGCACGGCGGTATAACGCTGTGAATCTTCGTCGTACTCGAACATGGGGAAGTCAACCACCCACATCGGCGCCCAACGGTTTTCGAACAAGCCCGATTTTTTGGCAAATTCGCTGTGGCCAATTTTGAGGCGCAAAGCACCAATGCCATCGTTGACCACTTTGGCTTTGTCGGCGCCGAAGAACAAGATGTCGCCGTCTTGCGCGTTGGTGCGCTTCAGAATTTCGGCAATGGCCGCATCGTGCAAGTTCTTGACGATGGGGCTTTGCAAACCGTCGCGGCCTTTGGCCACTTCATTTACCTTGATCCAGGCCAAACCTTTGGCACCGTAAATCTTGACAAACTCGGTGTAGCCATCAATTTCGCCGCGGCTAATTTCGGAGCCACCAGGTACGCGCAAAGCCACCACACGGCCACCGGGGGTGGTTGCGGGGGTGCTGAAAACTTTGAAGTCGACATCGCCCATGATGTCGGTCAGTTCGGTGAACTCGAGTTTGACGCGCAGGTCGGGCTTGTCAGAGCCAAAGCGGTGCATGGCTTCTGAGTAGGCCATGACAGGGAACTCGCCCAAATCGATGTTCAAAACTTTCTGGAACACGCTGCTGATCATGCCCTGGAACATGTCGCGAATTTCTTGCTCGCCCAAGAAGGACGTTTCAATATCAATCTGCGTGAATTCGGGCTGACGGTCGGCGCGCAAGTCTTCGTCACGGAAACACTTGGTGATTTGGTAGTAACGGTCGTAGCCGGCCACCATGAGCAACTGCTTGAACAACTGAGGCGATTGGGGCAACGCAAAGAACTGGCCATCGTGCACACGGCTGGGTACCAAGTAATCACGCGCGCCTTCGGGCGTGCTCTTGGTCAGCATGGGAGTTTCGATGTCGATGAAGCCGTTCTCGTCCAAGAACTTGCGCACTTCCATGGCCACTTTGTAGCGCAGCATGAGGTTGTTTTGCATGTAGGGGCGGCGCAGGTCCAGCACGCGGTGTGTGAGGCGTGTGGTTTCTGACAAGTTGTCGTCGTCGAGCAAAAACGGCGGCGTGACCGATGGGTTGAGCACGGTCAATTCGTGGCACAAGATTTCAATCTTGCCGCTTTTCAGGTTGTCGTTGGTGGTGCCTTCGGGACGGGCGCGAACCAAGCCTTTGATCTGAATGCAAAACTCGTTCCGCAAGCCTTCGGCCGTTTTGAACATGTCGGCGCGGTCTGGGTCGCACACCACTTGCACGTAGCCTTCGCGGTCGCGCACGTCGACGAAGATCACGCCACCGTGGTCACGACGGCGATTGACCCAACCGCACAAGGTGACGGTTTGGCCCATCAGGGCTTCGGTGACTAGACCGCAGTAGTGTGAACGCATTGACATGGGGAAAATTCTTTCAATTGGAAAAATCAGTTGGCTTCAAGCCAAATCAAACGGCTTTGGTGGTATCGGTGGCACTAGTGGCATTTGTTTTGGTAGGCAAAGCATTGGGGCCGCCTGGCACCACAACACCCATCGAGATGATGTACTTCAACGCGTCGTCCACACTCATCTCCAACTCCACCACATTGGCTCTGGGCATCATCAGAAAGAAACCCGAAGTGGGATTGGGTGTGGTGGGCACATACACGCTCACGCAGTCGTTGGGTAAGTTTTGGGCTACTTGACCGGCTGGGGCGCCTGTTAAAAATGCAATGGTCCAAGATCCTTGGTGGGGGTACTGAACCAACAAAGCTTTGGAAAATGCATTGCCACTGCCAGAAAACAAAGTGTCGGCTACCTGCTTAACGCTTGAGTAAATGCTGTTGACCACGGGGATGCGAGTGATGACCTTGGACCATTGACGCAGCAACCACTGGCCAAAAATATTGGTGACAAACAGGCCCGTGAAGTAGATCACCAACGCCACCAAAATCACGCCCAAGCCCGGCGTGTGTCGCAATGATTCAGCCAACTCGTGCATGCCAGGAATCACGGCATCGAGCGCGCCCAAAATGGCCAAGAAAATGCCATCCATAGTGCCAACCAACCAGGTGAGCAACCAAACCGTGACGCCCATAGGCAACCACACGAGCAAGCCAGTCAACAAATAATGGCGAATTTTCAAGTTCATTTAGAAAGTCTCAGTGACAAGCGCAAGATGGCGCGCAAGCGGAAGCCGATGAAGCAGACGATGAAGCCGATGCATTGGCTGCTGGCTCGGCTGAAGGGCTTGCACCACCTCCACCACCAGAACCACCCGCGTCAGATGGCGATGAAGAACCTGCAGCTGCGCCCGCCACGGCTGGTGCAGCCGTGCTAGCGGCGCCACCCTTGAAATCGGTAGCGTACCAACCAGAGCCTTTGAGCTGGAAACCAGCGGCAGTGAGTTGTTTGTTGAAAGTGGGTGCACCACAGGAAGGGCATTTTGTCAGGGGGTCATCTGACATTTTTTGCAAAACATCCTTGGCATGGCCACAGGAATCACACTTGTAGGCGTAGATGGGCATGAAGAAGGTTCTCGCGTTGAATCACAAAACCCTCAATTATAGGCGGGTACCTTGCAAGGTATGGTGTGAGCCGTGCTGGTTGCCAATGGCTTGAGGCCCCAAAGAACCGATCAACATGCCCACCAAACTGGCCAAAACGCCCGCCAACTGGGCCGGAAATTCTTCGCCAGCAGGGGTTAAGAGCAAAAGCAACCAAGTTAAGAGGCCCAGGATGATGGCAAAAATGGCACCTTGGGTGGTGGCTTTTTGCCAATACAGGCCAAAAAGCAAGGGGATGAAAGCACCGACCAAAGTGACCTGATAGGCACCCGAAACCATCTCGTAAATGGAACTTCCTTGCATGGAAATGGCGTAAACCAAGACCAAGCCACTGAAAACCAAGACCGTGACTCGCATGGCCAGCAAGGCCTGTTTGTCACTCTGATGTGGGCGGAATTGGCGCCAAATGTTTTCTGTGAACGTGACGCTGGGGGCAAGCAAAGTGGCAGAGGCACAAGATTTGATGGCGGACAACAATGCCCCAAAAAACAGCACTTGCATGATGAAAGGCATGTGCTCCATGACCAAGGTTGGCAACACCTTTTGGGGGTCTTCTTCAATGAGTTGCGCTGCCTTCTCTGGCATGATGATCAGGGCGCTGACCACCAAAAACATAGGCACAAAAGCAAACAAGATGTAGCAAATGCCACCAATGATGGGGCCTTTGGTGGCGGCATTCAAACTGTTGGCAGACATGACGCGCTGAAACACATCTTGCTGAGGAATGGAGCCAAACATGATGGTGATGGCCGCTGCCACAAAAAACAAAATCTCTTTCAGGTTGGGCTCAGGGAAAAAATTAAACATGTCTTGGCTGATAGCCAAAGCAATGACTTTGTCGGCACCGCCAGCCTGCTCTCCCGCAAAAACGGCCAAAGTAGCCAAGCCCACCACCAAAATGATCATTTGAATGAAGTCGGTAATGGCAACCGACCACATGCCTCCAAACAAGGTGTAGGCCAAGATTGACACAACCCCAATGACCATGCCAACAGGCATGCTGATGACGCCGCCAGACAACAAGTTGAAGACCAAACCAAGCGCCGTCACTTGGGCAGACACCCAACCCAAATAGCTGACCATGATGATGATGGAACACAAAATCTCGACGGAACGGCCATAGCGTTCGCGGTAGTAATCGCTGATGGTGAGCAGGCTCATGCGGTACAACTTGGCGGCAAAAAACAGGCCCACCAAAATCAAACAGCTGCCCGCACCGAACGGGTCTTCCACCACACCGCCCAAGCCACTGTTGACAAACTTAGCAGGGATGCCCAAAACTGTTTCAGAACCAAACCAAGTGGCAAAGGTGGTGGTGACAATCATTGCCAAAGGCAAGTGCCTGCCGGCAATGGCAAAGTCAGCTGAAGTTTTGACGCGTTTGGCAGCAACCAAACCGATGGCAATGGTGACAAGCAAATAAGCGATGACCAATGTCAGCAACACAATAACTCTCCTTAGATTTGATGGAATCTTTCGAATGCATTGAGCACGATGAGGGTGGATACAAAACCAATCACAACATACACCACAGCCTGCAGAAGGCGATTGGTTCTTTGTTGTTCAGCGAGCAGCGCAGCCAATTGGTTTCGATCGTGTGCGCTGGCTGTAGATTGTTTCAAATAATCGTGCATCAGGCGTGGCAACTGAGGCAAGATTTTGGCGTACTGAGGTGCTTGCTCTCGGAGCTGTTGGAAAAATCTTTTGGGTCCAACTTGGTCAATCATCCACTGCTCAAGGAATGGCTTGGCGGTGTTCCACAAATCGAGTTCAGGGTCGAGCTGACGACCCAAACCTTCAATGTTGAGCAGTGTTTTTTGCAACAACACCAACTGTGGTTGAATTTCAACATTGAATCGGCGCGAAGTTTGAAACAGCCGCATGAGCACCATGCCCAAAGAAATTTCTTTCAAGGGCCTGTCAAAGTAGGGCTCACACACACTCCGAATGGCCGACTCCAATTCATCGACCCGTGTGTGGGCTGGCACCCAGCCCGACTCAATGTGCAGCTCGGCCACACGCTTGTAATCGCGCCTGAAAAAAGCGCTGAAGTTTTGTGCCAAATACTCTTTGTCGTATTCCGTGAGAGTGCCCACAATGCCAAAATCGAGCGAGATGTAGCGGCCCAGGGTGGCAGGCTCGATGCTCACCTGAATGTTGCCTGGGTGCATGTCGGCATGAAAAAATCCATCGCGAAAGACCTGTGTAAAAAACAGCGTCACGCCATCCTTGGCCAACTGCGGTATGTCAACGCCCGCAGCACGCAAAGCATCGACTTGGCTGATGGGCAAGCCTTTCATGCGCTCCATCACAATCACTTCGGGATGACAGAAATCCCAATACATTTCGGGAATCAAGACCAAATTCAAACTTTGCATGTTGCGCCGCAACTGCGCAGCGTTGGCAGCCTCTCGCACCAGGTCCAATTCGTCGTGCAAATGCTTGTCAAATTCTGCAACCACCTCGCGCGGCTTCAGCCGCTTGCCATCGGCGCTGAGTTTTTCAAGCCAGCCCGCCATCATGCGCATGAGGTTCAAATCTTTTTCGATGGCTGGCAGCATGTTGGGGCGAAGCACCTTTACTGCAACTTCTTGAACCACGCCCTCTTTGTTTTTCAACAATGCAAAGTGCACCTGAGCAATGGACGCACTGGCCACAGGCACGCGGTCAAAGGACTCAAAAATTTCTTCAACCGATCGGCCAAACGCTCTCTCGATGGAGGCCACCGCAATGTCAGAGCTAAAGGGTGGCACGCGGTCTTGGAGTTTGGCCAACTCTATGGCGATGTCGTCGGGCAACAAGTCGCGCCGTGTGGACATCACTTGTCCAAATTTCACAAAGATGGGACCTAGGTGCTCGAGCGATAAACGTAAACGCTCGCCTCGCGACGCCTTGTAGGTGCGGCCTAAGGTGAGAATTTTGGAAAGCAATTTGAGCAGTGGCTGATTGAAATTAGAAAGAATCAATTCATGCAGGCCAAATCGCCACACTGTCCAGACAATGAAGATGCCCCGAAAAAACCGGCTCATAGAACAGCCTTGTCATTTGAATTGCCAGGGGCTGCTGGGCGAACAAAGCTTTGCACGGCCTTCACGGCTTGCTTCCCAAAACTGACCAACTGATGCGCTGCTGCATCGCCTAGCAAAGGTGCCAAGTCTTCTTCAATGTCCCAGCGCACGTGGTCAATGAGCCAATTGATTTCCGCAGCCAATTGAACATCGCCCTCGATGTGCACGCCCGGTTTTTCGCCTCTGAACAAGGCAGCGGCCATGCTCAGGGGTGAGCTGTCTGTAAGCGTGAGTTTGAGGTCGAATGGCCGGCTCGAAACACGCTCCAGCAAGCCTGCTGGCGACGGTGAAAACTGCACGTGTTTGTCTTGCCATTGCAATTGAATACAGCGGCCCTTTTGGCGCGCAAGCCGCGCTTGCGCTTCGGGCTCTCTGCTGATGACGTGGTTTAAAAATAAAACCACTCGATTGAGTGACTCATCAACAACCCAAGCGGGCGCTTGTGTGTTTGCGGCGAATTTCTCGAGAGCTTCGCCAATCAAAGAAAAAGGGGACTGTGTTGCCATAGCCCCCAATTATTCCCGAAAGGCTGGCATCTGCCAGCCTTTGCACAAGATAGCCTTGAATTTATTGCAGGGCTTGAACACCAGCAACCAACCAGCCACTGTTGCCATTTCTGGGTTTGGTCATGTTCCAAACCTCACGGAAAGGACTTGGGGCTGATGTGGGGTCTTCGCGAATCACGCCATTGAATTCAACGCTGGCCATGTAAACCTCTGGCAGCTCTTCAATGCCCAACAATTGGGCTTCCAACATCACCACTTCGGTTTTGTTGGGCTGGCCAGGGAAATTGACCTCGCGCTCGGTCAATTGGCTCTTGATCTCAGACAGCATGCTGTCTGTCATCATGGCCTTGAGCGAGTCCATGTCGGCGCGGTCCCAGGCATCTTGCAAAGTGATGAAGTTGCGCTTGGCGGCCTCGACAAAACTCACGCTGTCAAAGCCGTCTGGCACGCCCCAGGTTTGTGAACCCTGCAAAGTAGCCGGCTGAGCGCCACCGATGGCCGAGCCAATCAGGGAACCACCGGTTTGAGGATTGGCCTGTGGCGTGGCATCAAAACGCGTTTGCTGCGACTCCCAAGGACGGGCTGAAGCATCGTTGCCCACTTTTTCTGGGTTGTATTGGCGCATTGTGGCGGGAGATTCTGCGGATTGACC
>JAJTGB010000113.1 GCA_021298995.1 Comamonadaceae bacterium
CACGGTCGACAAGAGCATCTTGTTGCCGGGCACATTTCCTCAATAACACGCACACTTCCAATTTGAGTTTGTGACGCCCAACACATCACTCAAAAGAAGAATTGCCCACCTCGACATGGACGCGTTTTACGCGTCTGTCGAGTTGTTGCGCTACCCCCAACTCAAGGGCTTGCCGGTGGTCATTGGGGGCGGCAGGCGCAAAGAAGATGACTTGCTGGGTCGACTGCGCGCAGCCCACCCAGACTATGAGTGGTCTTCTGACAATCTTTCCGAAATTCCGCTTGATTTTTTCCCCCGCGTTGAGGGTTATACAGGCCGCGGGGTCATTACCACCGCAACTTATGCGGCACGGCAATTTGGCATTGGCTCGGCCATGGGGCT
This sequence comes from Comamonadaceae bacterium, assembly GCA_021298995.1. Taxonomy (GTDB): domain Bacteria; phylum Pseudomonadota; class Gammaproteobacteria; order Burkholderiales; family Burkholderiaceae_C; genus Limnohabitans_A. The sequence goes on from JAJTGB010000113.1 coordinate 382, forward strand.
CATGAAAGCCGCCAAGTTGTGCCCTCAAGCTATTTTGTTGCCAGTGGACTTTGACCAATACCGTCACTATTCCAGAGTCTTCAAAGGCATCATCACCGACATCGCGCCCCTGATGGAAGACCGGGGGGTGGACGAGGTGTACATCGACTTCACCGAGGTGCCTGGCGGCCAACGCGAAGGCGGCAGAGTTTTGGCTCGGCTCATTCAAAAATGTATTTTTGAAGCCACTGGCCTCACCTGCTCTGTAGGCGTTGCACCCAACAAACTGATTGCCAAGATGGCCAGCGAGTTCAACAAGCCCAACGGCATTTCCGTCGTGCACGAAGAGGATTTGCAAACGGCCATCTGGCCTTTAAGCTGCCGCAAGATCAATGGCGTTGGCCCCAAGGCCGATGAAAAACTCAAGCAGCACGGCATTGAAACCATCGGCCAATTGGCCGCTTGTGAGCTGCCTTGGCTACAAAACCACTTTGGCAAAGTGTATGGTGCTTGGTTGCATGAGGCATCATGGGGTCGAGACGACCGTCCTATTAGTACCGAAAGCGAGCCTGTGAGCATCAGCCGAGAAACCACCTTCGAAACGGACTTGCATGCTGTGCGTGACAAGGAAGAATTGGGCAGGGTTTTCACAAAACTTTGCCAACAATTGGCTGCCGATTTAAAACGCAAAGGTTATGACGGTAAAACCATTGGCATCAAGCTGCGCTACGACAACTTCAAAAGCGTGACACGCGATCAAACCCTGACTTTTTACACCCAGGATGCCAAAGAGATACGCAAATTTGCCGGACTGTGCTTGAAGCGTGTCGACCTGAGTCGAAAACTCCGGCTTTTGGGCGTCCGAGTCGGCTCTCTGGTCAAACATGGGACAGTGCCCGAAAGCATCGCCCGCTACAGTTCTGATTCATCTTCTCACTCTGCACTCAACGAGGCCAGCCCCCATGGACAAACTCAATTGCTTTTCTCTGACGACGAATGACCATGTGGCGCATTTGGTGCTGAACAAGCCCGAATCGCTAAATACCATGCACCCCACTTTTTGGCGTGAGCTGGACATGGTGTTGCGCCAGCTCAACGAAGCGGGTGAGGCACGTGCACTGGTTATTTCGAGCACTGGCAAGCATTTTTCTGCGGGTATGTCGCTGGACACTTTTTCGAGCGCCATTGCCATGGACGCCGACAGCCCCGAAGGTCGTGCGGCCATTTATGACTCGCTCACCGACATGCAATCGACCTTCACTTTGCTGGAGAGCATGCGCATTCCGGTCATCGCAGCCATTCACGGCGGTTGCATTGGCGGCGCCGTTGACATGGTGACCGCTTGCTGTATTCGATATGCCACGCAAGACGCTTTTTTCTGCATTCAAGAGATCAACATTGGCATGGTGGCCGATGTGGGTACGCTGCAGCGCCTACCCAAATTGTTGCCCATGGGCTTGGTCAAAGAATTGGCCTATACCGGCCGACGCTTGAGTGCTGACAACGCCATGAAGCATGGCTTGGTCACTCAAGTGTTTGAAACGCAAGAGGCCTTGGTAGCGGGCGCCTTGGCTTGCGCCAAAGAAATGGCCAGCAAGCCACCGGTGGCCATTTGGGGCACCAAACAAGCGCTCAACTATGCCCGTGATCACGGTGTGGAAGACAGTTTGCGGCAAATGGGTTGGCTACAAGGCGCGATCTGGAGCACGCCGCACATTCGTGAAGCCATTGTGGCTGCCAAAGAAAAAAGGCCTGCCCAGTTTCCGCCGCTGAGCCCTCTTAAAGGCTTTAAAACTCTGGGCTAAAGCCTACTGACAGCGCCAAGTCATTATTGGCGCGCCGTGCGAATATTGGGCGGGGGCGATTGCGGATGGCTGGTTCGCCAAGGGTTGATGTCCAAGCCACCTCGCCGGGTGTAGCGCGCATAGACCGAGAGCTTCAAGGGTTTGCACCGCGTCCATATGTCCATGAAGATGCGCTCCACGCATTGCTCATGAAACTCATTGTGATTTCGAAAACTCACAATGTATTGAAGCAAGCCAGCCTGGTCAATTTGATCACCCGAATATGAAATTTGAACACTGCCCCAATCGGGTTGCCCTGTGACCAAGCAATTGCTTTTGAGCAAGTGACTCACCAAGGTTTCCGTGACGGGCGCCTCGTCTTTTTGTGCGCGAAGCAATTCAGGTGCAGGCTGAAAGTGGGTGCACTCAATGTCCATGCGATCCAAATTGAGGCCATCCAATTCGTGCACAGGTTCTTTGTCAAACTCTTCAGGCAAGATGATTTTGACGCCGCAGCGAGCCATAATTTGGCCGCCATGCCACAAAGCGGTATCCAAGTCCTCGCGCATGCAGTCACGCACCGCTTGGGCGTCTACAAATCGGGTGGCATTGAAACTGTTCAAGTACAGCTTGAAAGACTTGCTCTCAATGATGTGCGTACTTTCCGCAGGAACTGTGATGTGGGCAATGGCCACTTGAGGCTTGCCCTTCAAATTCAGCCAGGAGAGTTCAAACGCAGTCCACAAATCGGCACCCAAGAAAATGGGCGCACTGCGAATACCCAACTCTTCTCGCTTGACGGCTCGTGGAATGGGAAACAACAAAGAAGCATCGTATTGATCGACATAGGCGCTGTTTTTGCCCAGCTGCGATTGTTCAGGCTGATTCATACGGCGTCCTTTTCACGTCGTCTGAAAACCAAGCGATTGTCATCAGACTCAGAGGCTACATAGGCATAACCCTCGACCTTGAAGTCTTTTAACTTTTCAGGATTTTGAATTTTTTTCTCAATGGCATAACGTGCCAGCAAACCGCGCGCGCGCTTGGCAAAAAAACTGATCACTTTGTACTTGCCGCCTTTGTAGTCTTCAAATACGCAATCGATGACACGTGCGTTCAAAACTTTTCGATCCACCGCCTTGAAATACTCTTGCGACGCCAAATTGATGACCACCGGTGTTTTGTGTGTTGCCAGCTGCTTGTTGAGATGCTGGGCAATGCCATCGCCCCAAAAATGGTACAAATTTTGCCCACGCGGATTGGCCAGCGCTGTGCCCATTTCTAAACGGTAGGGTTGCATCCAATCCAAGGGGCGCAATACGCCATACAAACCACTCAAAATGCAAACGTGTTCTTGTGCCCACTCAAGATCCTTGAGTTTCAAGGATTTTGCATCCAGGCCTTCGTAGACGTCACCATTGAATGCCAACACAGCCTGTTTTGAATTTTTCTGGCTGAACTTGGGGCGCCAGGCTTCATACCTGGCGACATTCAGGGCAGCCAAGTTGTCGCTCAAATCCATCAATTGGGATATTTCAGCAGGAGTTTTGTGCTTCAATACCTCGATCAATTCTGCGGATTGCGAGACAAATTGGGGCAAAGTATGGGGCACCCCTTCAGCCGGAGTGTCGTAATCCAACGATTTAGCAGGGGACAATAGAAACAACATGCGCAAAATCCTTTAAGGTCTCAATTATCTTGCATCAGCGAAACCTCAATCAACATCATCGATCATGAGTCTTCTTTTTTCAGAGTACCAGCTTCCCTCTCCCAGCGGCCCCCTCACTTTGGCCAATCGCATCGTGGTTGCGCCGATGTGCCAATATTCAGCCGATCAGGGCAAGGCCACCGATTGGCACTTGGCGCACTGGGCATCCTTGCTCAACAGCGGCGCTGGGCTGGTCATTCTCGAAGCCACCGCCGTGACCGACGAAGGTCGCATCAGCCCTGGCTGCTTGGGTCTGTGGAATGATGCCACAGCCGAAGCTTTGCAAGACAAATTGAGCCGCGCTCGAAAACTGGCACCGCACGTGCCTGTGGCCATCCAAATTAGCCATGCAGGGCGCAAAGCCTCTAGTGCAGCGCCTTGGCAAGGTGGGCAACTGCTAGATTCGGCCCACGGTGGATGGCAGGCACTCGCGCCAAGCGCTTTGCCACATCTAGCCTCAGAAAAATCTCCCACCGAGTTGGATGCTGCTGGGCTTCAGCGCATCAAAAATGCCTTTGTCAAAACAGCTGAGCGTGCGCAAGAAATGGGCATTGAAATGGTTGAACTCCATGCAGCTCATGGCTATTTGCTGCATCAATTTTTATCGCCTGTTTCAAATATGAGAACCGATGCGTACGGTGGCAATTTTGAAAACCGAACGCGTTTTGTGCGTGAGGTTTTCGATGCTGTGCGGGCCAAGTTCAATGGCGTCTTAGGCATTCGCATTTCTGCCACCGATTGGGTTGAAGATGGCTGGAGCCCTGAAGAAACAGCCGATTTGTCTGGCCGCCTCAAAACCGCCGGGGCTAATTTTGTCCATATTTCTTCTGGTGGGGTAGCGGCGCAACAAAAGATTGCCATCGGCCCAGAATATCAAGTTCCCTTTGCCAAATCAGTCAAGGACAAATCAGGCCTGCCCACCATCGCTGTTGGCTTGATCACGCAAGCCCAACAAGCTGAAGCTATTTTGCAACGGGGTGATGCCAACCTGATTGCCATTGCCAGAGCCTTTTTATACAACCCCAGGTGGGCATGGCAAGCGGCGGCAGAATTGGGCGGCGTGGTGCAAGCCAGCGAGCAATACTGGCGCTGCCTACCCCGCGAAGCGCAATCGGTGTTTGGCAATGTGAAAATTGGGATGCGATAAAGCCATGAAAACTTCCGCCTTTCAAGACGTTCAGTTCACCAACGGCTACGAGTTCACAGAGGGCACGGGTTACACCTTGCCCGAATACCCTTTCGTCACACCACCCGAGTTGGCTCACAACAAAACCTTGCGGCATGCAGTGGTCATTGTGGGAGGCGGCATTACAGGCCTCACTTTGGCTTGCGCCTTGGCCAATTTGGGTATCAAAGCAGTCCTTCTCGATGAAGACAACACCGTGGGTGTTAAAGGCGCATCTTCGCGCGGCATTTGCTATACCCAAAAGTCTTTGGAAATTTTTCACAAGCTGGGCATTTTTGATCGGATTGCCAAAAAAGGCATCCAATGGAGCGTGGGCCGCACCTTTGCTGGCAAAGACGAGGTCTACAACTTTGACCTCAAGCAACAAAGCAACTTCAGCCTTTCAGAACAACCTGCCTTCATCAATATTCAACAGTTTTACATTGAAGGCTATTTGGTCGAACGCATTCAAGAACTGGGTCATGTCGATTTGCGCTGGCAATCGCGCGTCAAGGCTTTCAAGCAGAACACAAATTTCGCTACGCTCACTGTCGAAACACCAGAGGGCACTTATGACATTCAAGCCGATCATGTGATTGATGCATCGGGTTCGCACACCCCTTTTCATGCTTGGACTGGTGTCACCATGGAAAGCAAAAAAGGTGACGACCGTTGGTGCATTGCCGATGTGAAATTTGACACCCGCCCCCCCACAGAACGTCACACTTGGATTGAAGCGCCCTTCAACGAAAATCGAGCTGTTTGGCAACACTTGATGGCTGACGATGTGTGGCGCATTGACTACCAAATGGAACCCAATGCCGATGCAGCCTACATCAGCCGAGAAGACGTGGTGCGCGAGCGCCTAGAGCGACAGTTTGGCAAAGATGTCAAGGTTGATATCGTGTGGGTAGGCCCATATGCCTACAAAAGTCAGTGTCTCAACACATTGCGCATAGGCCGTGTGTTTTTCATTGGCGACACCGCAAAAATTGTGAATCCCTTCGGTGCACGCGGGGGCAACACGGGTGTGGCCGATGCAGATAATTTGGCATGGAAATTGGCAGCAGTGTTGCGCGGACATGCCGACGAAGCCCTGCTTGAAAGTTACAACGACGAGCGTCACGAGGCCGCAAAAGAGAACGTCAAAGTGACGCGGCGCACAGCCAGATTTTTGCGGCCTGCGGATGGCATTGAACGTGCATTCAGAAAAGCCACCATCAGCTTGGCCAAGCAGTATCCCTTTGCGCGTTCACTCGTCAACACCGGTCGCATGGCGGTTGCCAACACCTACAGTGGTTCACGCATCTGCGGCGACAACGGCGGAAGGTCGGTTCAAAACGTGCGCTTCCAATGGCAACAAGGCAAGCCTGGATGCTTGAATGACCTGATTCAATGGGCCGATGGCCGTCTTCTAATTTTGGTTTTTGGCCCTCAAACCAAAGCGGCTTTAAAGCGCCTACAGGCGCTCAGCGTTTCTGGCTTGCCAGTGCGCTGCGTTCAAGTGCTGGCCAAAGGTCAAGTGGCACAAGCTCGCGAACATCTGTTAGACACACAGCATCATCTGCAGAACGCCTGTGGCACAGTTCCGGCCGGTGGCTGGGCATTGATCCGCCCCGATGGCTATTTGGCCGATGCGGGCAAGGGCGTGAACGGAGAGTTGATTGGCGCTGTGGCCACTTCATTGGGTCTTTGATCACATTCGGAAATCATGATGAAAACAGAACTGAACCTTCAAGACGCAGACACTTTTTACGATCAATTGCTCAATGCCCACGAAGGCTTGAGTGCTGAACAATCAGAGCAACTGAACTTGCGCCTGATTTTGCTCTTGGCCAACCAGGTGGGCGATACAGCGGTCCTGCGCGATTGCATTGAATCGGCCAGTCAAAATCAATAATCGAGCCGCTGTCACTTAGCAATTCTTTTCAGGTCTTTGATGTATCTGATTTAGAGCTCTTTGGCGAGCGCTCCACCAATTTGCCATTGACGTATTTGTGCAAAACACTGGTGATCAAGGTTTGGTAAGGCACACCCTCTTCCATGGCCTTCACCTGATTCAAAGGCCTTCAATAATTCCAACTCATAGGCATCAATGTCACTCATTTGGAGCCTTTCTGAAAGTAATCGCGGGTGGCTTTTCGACTTGGGATCATGGTTTTGAGGAAATAGTGGTCAACCTCTTCAATGAAAGGCACCAAATAAACATAGTTCATGATGACCACCAGCAAGATTTTTTGATTGGGGTATTTGGCTGCATTGGGATGCTCCAACAGGTCAAGCAAACCACCGCTTTCAAGGGCTACCACCACCGCCTCAAATGAAATGCCACGCTCTAAGCTCAAAAGTTTGTTTTTTTCAATATTCCATCTGAATGATTTCATTCTGCCATGTTATTGAAGTGTGTGCCTTTTGTCACCACATTTGCTTGCAAGAACTCCAAGTAAAATCATATCTTTAGTCCATCCATGACATTGCCCTTGGGCAATTTCAAACAATTCAGCCCATGAGCAACGAGTCCACCCCCGCCCTTCAGCAACCTGGCCTTGAGAGCCTGTCCAAGTCTTTTGAGCCCGCAGCTTTAGAAGCCCACTGGGGCCCCGAATGGGAAAAACGCGGTTATGGCATTGCCGGCCATCGGGGTAGCCAAGCGCCCAAGGCGGAGGCACCCAACTTTGCCATTCAATTGCCGCCTCCCAATGTGACAGGTACGCTGCACATGGGACACGCCTTCAACCAAACCATCATGGACAGCCTCACGCGCTACCACCGCATGATGGGCTTCAACACAGCTTGGATTCCCGGCACCGACCATGCTGGCATTGCCACGCAAATTGTGGTGGAGCGCCAGCTTCAAGGCCAAGGCATTAGCCGCCACGACATGGGCCCGACGCCTGCCGAAGCGCGCAAAAACTTTGTGTCCAAAGTGTGGGAATGGAAAGAACAGTCGGGCAATACCATCACGCAGCAAATGCGCCGTATGGGCGACAGCGTCGACTGGACGCGCGAGTACTTCACCATGGACGATAAGCTGTCCAAAGTGGTGTCCGAAACCTTTGTGAAGCTGTACGAGCAAGGCCTGATTTACCGCGGCAAGCGCTTGGTCAGCTGGGACCCGGTGTTGCAAAGCGCGGTGTCCGACCTGGAAGTGGAAAACACTGAAGCCGACGGCAAGATGCATTACATCTTGTACCCGTTTGCCGACGGACCGCAACTCATTGACGGCGTGATGCAAAAAGGCATGACCATTGCCACCACCCGTCCTGAAACCATGATGGCCGACGGCGCGTTGGCCGTTCACCCTGAAGACGAGCGTTACAAACATTTGGTGGGCAAACAAGTCGATCTACCTTTGTGCGATCGCCAGATCCCCATCATTGCCGACGACTTTGTCGATCGCGAATTTGGCTCGGGTTGCGTGAAGATCACGGGCGCTCATGACGCCAACGACTACGCATGCTCTATGCGTCACAACTTGCCGCTGATCACCATCTTCACATTGACGGCCACTGTGAACGAAAACGGCCCCAAAGCCTACCAAGGCATGGACCGCTTTGTGGCGCGTAAGGCTGTGATCAAAGACTTGGAAGCACAGGGCTTGCTGATTGAAATCAAAGCCCACAAACTGATGCTGCCGATCTGCGCACGCACAGGCCAAGTTGTTGAGCCGATGCTCACAGACCAATGGTTTGTGGCCGTGAACAAAGTCAGCCCACAAGACCCTACAGGCAAGAGCATTGCACAAAAAGCCATCGATGCGGTGCACTCCGGCCAAGTGAGTTTTGTGCCCGAGAACTGGGTTAACACTTACGACCAATGGATGAACAACATCCAAGACTGGTGCATCTCGCGTCAACTGTGGTGGGGCCATCAAATTCCAGCTTGGTATGACGAAGAAGGCAATGTGTATGTGGCCAATTCGGAGGCACAAGCGCAAGCGCAAGCTGGGGCAGGCAAAAAGCTCAAGCGCGACGAAGATGTACTCGACACGTGGTACTCCTCTGCACTGGTGCCCTTCTCCACCATGGGCTGGCCAGAAGCCGTCACAACATCTGGAACCCACAAAACACAAGACTACGACTTGTACCTGCCCTCCTCCGTGTTGGTTACCGGCTACGACATCATCTTCTTCTGGGTGGCCAGAATGATCATGATGACCACGCACTTTACGGGTCGCGTGCCTTTCAAACACGTCTATATCCACGGCTTGGTGCGCGATGCACAAGGCAAGAAGATGAGCAAGTCTGAAGGCAACGTGCTCGACCCCGTCGATTTGATCGACGGTATTTCTTTAGAGCCCTTGCTCGAGAAACGCTCACAAGGTTTGCGCAAGCCCGAGACCGCCCCCCAAGTACGCAAGAACACGCAAAAAGAATTCCCCGAAGGCATTCCTGCCTACGGTGCAGATGCACTTCGATTTACCTTTGCCGCCTTGGCCTCTTTGGGCCGCAGCATCAACTTTGACAGCAAGCGCTGCGAAGGCTATCGCAACTTCTGCAACAAACTGTGGAACGCCACACGCTTTGTATTGATGAACTGCGAAGGCCAAGACTGCGGCCTGAAAGAGCACACCAAAGCAGAATGTGCCGTGGGCGGTCCTGCACATGGTTATTTGACTTTCAGCCAAGCCGATCGTTGGATCTCTTCCAAAATTCAGCGCGTTGAAGCCGACGTGGCCAAAGGCTTTGCTGAATATCGTTTGGACAATGTGGCAAACGCCATTTACGACTTTGTTTGGAACGAGTTCTGCGATTGGTATTTGGAAATTGCCAAGGTGCAAATTAACACGGGCGATGCCTCGCAGCAGCGCGCCACACGTCGCACGCTCATTCGCACTTTGGAAACTATTCTGCGTTTGGTGCACCCCATCACGCCTTTCATCTCTGAAGAGCTGTGGCAAAAGGTGGCACCCGTGGCTGGCCGAGCAGGTCCTTCCGTGAGCATTGCGGCCTACCCTGTGTCTCAGCCAGATCGCATTGACGAAAAAGCCGAAGCGCATGTGGCCAAGCTCAAAACGCTGGTCGATGCCTGCCGCAATTTGCGCGGCGAGATGAGTGTCTCGCCTGCCACCAAATTGCCTTTGTTTGTTTTGGGAGATGCGGCGTTCATGAAGGCTGCTGGACCTGTTTTGCAAGCACTGGCCAAGTTAAATGAAGTGAAAGTTTTTGGCAGCGAAGCCGAGTGGACCCAGGCTGCTGCCGCGGCCCCTGTGGCCGTGGTGGGTGAAGCGCGCCTGTGCTTGTTCATGGAAGTGGATGTGGCCGCAGAAAAGATTCGCCTCAGCAAAGAAGTAGCCCGCTTGGAAGGCGAGATTGGCAAAGCCAATGGCAAGCTCAGCAACGAAGCCTTTGTGGCCAAAGCACCACCTGCCGTCATTGAGCAAGAGCGCAAGCGTGTGGCCGACTTCGAAGCCACTATGAGCAAAATGAAGGCTCAATTGGCTCAACTCGAAGCAAGTTCACAAAAATCCTGACACACAACAGTCCAGCAATTGTGTTATTTTCTAGAATGAATTGAACTCTGCGAGAAATCTTCCATGAGCGCCCAACCCAGTATCAGAAAAGCCGTTTTCCCCGTCGCAGGACTTGGCACACGGTTTTTGCCCGCCACCAAAGCAGCACCCAAAGAAATGCTGCCTGTGGTGGACAAACCGCTCATCCAATATGCGGTAGAAGAAGCCTACTCTGCTGGTGTGCGGCACATGATTTTTGTCACAGGCCGCAGCAAGCGCGCCATTGAAGATCACTTTGACACAGCGTACGAGCTAGAAACCGAACTTGAAAGTGCCCACAAAGAAGAGCTTTTGAAATTGGTTCGATCGGTTCAGCCAGACGACATGGTTTGCGCTTACGTCAGACAACCCCGCTCATTGGGTTTGGGGCACGCCGTCTTGTGTGCAGAGGCCATGGTCGGGCAAGAGCCCTTTGCCGTCTTGCTGGCGGACGATCTGATGGTCGGCCTCAAAGGTGGCCCTTCCGTACTGGCGCAAATGGTCAAAGCCTATGAACAGCAAGGCCGCTCTATTTTGGCCGTCCAGGAAGTACCTTTAGAGCACGTCAAGCGCTATGGCATTGTGGCGGGAGAATCAGCTGGAAAGCAGCTCATTCGGGTAGAGCAAATTGTCGAAAAACCCAGCCCTGAAAAAGCCCCCTCTCGCATGGGTGTTGCAGGCCGCTACATTCTCACGCCAGAAATTTTCAATGAAATTAGAAATCAACCAACTGGCGTAGGCGGCGAAATTCAGCTCACCGATGCCATTGCAAGATTGAAGTCGCGCGAGGCTGTTTATGCGTTTCAATACGAAGGAAAACGCTATGACTGTGGCAGCAAAGAAGGTTTCTTAGAAGCCACTGTAGAGCTCGCCCTAGAGCATCCTCAAGTGGGCGAGTCGTTCAGAAAGTACTTGAAATCACTCAGCCTTTGAGTTGATCAACGTCTTTTAAGCCAAATTGAAAACTTGTCGCCCTCTGTTTCTTGAAGCAACAGATCGTTGCCTGTTTGTTTGGCAAAGGCTTGGAAGTCTCTTTGCGCGCCTGGGTCGGTCGACATGATTTTAAGAACCTGTCCTGGCTGCATGGTCATGAGAGATTTTTTGGCCTTCAAAATAGGCAAGGGGCAATTGAGACCGCAGGTGTCCAATTCAATGTCAAAACTCAAACTCATTTCATCTCCAAATTGATTCTGATGGGCTATTAGGTGGCGCGGCCCTGCGCCTCACGTTCTTCCCAAGTCATGAACTTGGGCTCAATGCCTTCAGTGCGCAACCAATCGCCGAGTGCATAGCCCGTACCGGCAGGCCAACAAACCAATTCATCAAAATTGAACATTTTGTACTCTGCCAATTCTGGGGAAAGTTTGACCGTGCCAGAGGCATGGGCATGGTACGCAATGATCACTTGGTTCATGCGCTGAAAGTCGTAGACACCTATCAATTTAAGTGCACTGACTTGCAAATTGGTTTCTTCGGCAATTTCACGGGAAATGCCTTCTTCGGGCGTTTCACCGGCCTCCATGAAACCCGTGATGAGTGCAAACTTTCTGCCAGTCCATGCCGCATTTCGGGCCAACAAAATTTGATTGCCCACCTGCACAATGCCTGCCAAAACAGGTGTGGGATTGTTCCAATGCGTGAAGTCACACTCGGTACAACGCAAGCGAAGTTTTTCTCCACCATCCTCCATTTGCGGCAACCAAGACAGGGCAGCACCGCAACAAGGGCAAAAGCGATATTCGATCATGCTGGGAATACTCCGGTCGAAAGATAACGATCGCCGCGATCGCACACAATGAAAACGATGGT
>JAJTGB010000114.1 GCA_021298995.1 Comamonadaceae bacterium
GCCTCACCACCTAGCGCTGCAAATTGCGCCATGATGCGCGTGCTAGACATGGGAATAACTTCGACAGGCAATGGAAATGCACCCAAGACATCCACCAATTTGGATTCGTCGGCAATGCACACAAACATTTTGGATTGTGCTGCCACAATTTTTTCACGTGTGAGTGCGGCGCCGCCGCCCTTGACCATGTGACCTTGTGCATTGATCTCGTCAGCCCCGTCAATGTACACAGACAGCTCAGCCACTTCATTGCTGTCAAAAACTGGAATGCCCAGGGCCTTTAACCGCGCCGTTGAAGCCTCTGAACTTGAAACGGCGCCTTTGATTTGGTCTTTCATGGTGGCCAAAGCGTCGATGAATTTGTTCACCGTCGAACCCGTTCCTACGCCAACAATTTGACCGGGGACCACATAATGAAGGGCCGCTTGACCGACAAGTGCTTTCAGTTCATCTTGATTCATAGGGTTTATTTGAGACAATGCTTGAATTGAATGAGATTATCCAATGTCCCTGAACCTTTACCCACTGGCCCGCGCATTTTTATTCAACCTGGATCCTGAGGCGGCCCACGACCTCACCTTGAATCAACTGGCCCAAACTCAAAACACTTTTCTCGATCGCGCCTACCGTCAACCTTGGATTGACGATCCCATTCAGTTGGCTGGCCTGAATTTCCCAAATCGCGTGGGTATGGCCGCTGGGCTCGACAAAAATGCACGATGCATCGACGGTCTGGGTGCGATGGGCTTTGGTTTTGTCGAAGTAGGCACAGTTACACCTCTTGCTCAACCAGGCAATGCGAAACCACGGATGTTCAGGCTGCCAGAGGCCAAGGCCTTGATCAACAGACTGGGCTTTAACAACCAAGGACTCGACGCATTTGTCAGCAATGTCAAAAAGTCTCGGTTTAGAAGCCAAGGTCGCCTACTGGGTTTGAACATTGGCAAAAATGCAGCCACCCCCATCGAACGCGCAACAGATGATTACCTCATTGGCTTGAGTGGCGTTTATGAACACGCCGACTACGTCACAGTGAACATTTCCAGCCCCAACACCAAAAATTTGCGGTCTTTGCAAACCGATGAAGCGCTTGATCAACTTTTGTCTGCCTTGAACGAACGAAAATTGGCCTTGGCCGACCAACATCAAAAGCGTGTCCCCGTTTTTCTCAAAATTGCGCCCGATCTAGACGATGACCAAATAGCAGTCATTGCCGCCAGCCTGCTCAAGCATCAAATGGATGGCGTGATTGCCACCAACACCACACTCTCGCGTGACGCCGTGAAAGGCATGCAGCATGGTGATGAAGCGGGCGGCCTCTCAGGCGCACCCGTGTTGGCTGGTAGCAATCGAGTCATTCGATTGTTGCGGCAGCACCTCGGAGCCCAATTTCCCATCATTGGCGTGGGCGGCATCCTGACTGGTTACGATGCCGTAAGCAAAATAGAGGCTGGAGCCGATGTGGTTCAAATTTACACAGGCCTCATTTACAAGGGCCCCGCTTTGGTTCATGAAGTGGCCAAGGCCCTTAGACAGTTGTCACACCATTGAACAGCTAAAGGCAAAGGGTGAAAGGCAAAGGACTTCTCAAGCCTTGGCTTGCAAGGCCTGAGACACTTCCAGGGCAATGGCCAAAGAACTGGTTAAGCCAGGTGATTCAATGCCAAGCAAATGCACCAAACCACTGACACCATGGCTTGCAGGCCCCATGATGCAAAAGTCCGCCGCCGTTTCTTGGGGCGCATTGATTTTGGGGCGAATGCCTGAGTAGGAAGGCATCAGCGCTCCGTCCTTCAATCCTGGCCAATACTTGCGAACCTCAGCATAAAAAGCGTCGCCGCGGCTTGGGTCAACCTCAAGTTTGTCTGGCGAGTCAACCCACTCCACATCGGGGCCAAACTTGGCTTGACCCGCCATATCCAAAGTGAGGTGCACGCCCAAACCAGCCGCCTCGGGCACAGGATAAATTAAGCGAGAAAAAGGCGATCTGCCAGCAAGGCTAAAGTAGTTGCCTTTGGCGTAATAAGCACGCGGCAAATTGGCAAGGTCCATGCCTTCAAACTGTCGTGCCGTATTGGGGGCAGACAAACCCGCTGAATTGATCACGTTTTGAGCCAAAATTTCAGTGCCATCTTGCGTTCGAACGATGAATTGCGTTGTTTCTGATGAACGCACAATTTGAGCAGAGGAAAAAGCAGAGTTCAGTGCCAAGATGCCGCCTGCATTTTCAAAATCGCCCAAATAACTCAACATGAGCGCATGGCTGTCGATGATGCCAGTGCCGGGCGACCACAAAGCGGCTTCACACTTCAAGTCAGGTTCCATGGTTTGCGCTTCATGAGCTGACAATAGCCTTAACTGGTCGGCGCCCAGCACGCCATTGGCATTGGCCTTGGCTTGAATGGCAGACAGTTGCGCGACCTGTTGAACAGACGTGGCCACAATCAATTTGCCGCAAGCTTTGTGCGGAATTTGCCGCTCTTTGCAATATGCATAAAGCATGTGCCTTCCTTGCACGCAAAGCTTTGCTTTCAAGGAACCCGCAGGGTAATAAATACCGGCATGAATTACTTCACTGTTGCGTGAACTCGTGCCGGTACCAAACGCATCGGCGGCTTCCAACACAACGACCTCTTGGCCTTGAAGCGCCAACTCGCGAGCAACGGCCAGACCCACGACGCCTGCGCCCAACACCACTGTCTGAATTTGATCCATGTTCGTATTATTGCTGACACACGCACGACAGCTCGAATCAATTCTGACAGGCAAACTTCACTTTTTTATAGTTATCTCGTACTTCTCAAGGAGACCCATGAAATTATTCAATTTGGAAAACAAAGTGGCCATCGTGACAGGCGCCAGCAGAGGCATTGGTAGATCCATTGCTTTTCAATTGGCACGCGCAGGCGCCAAAGTGGTGGTCTCGAGCCGGAAACTGGATGCCTGTGAGGCAGTTGTGAAAGAAATTCAAGCTGAAGGCGGCACAGCCATGGCCATCAGCGCCAGCATTGCCAGCAAAGAGCAATTGCAAAACTTGGTGCAAAAAACACGCGAAATTTGGGGCCCTATCGACATCTTGGTTTGCAATGCGGCCAGCAATCCTTACTATGGCCCCACGACCGGCATGAGCGATGAAGTCTTTAACAAAGTCATGCACAACAACGTGTTGTCCAGCACTTGGCTTTGCAGCATGGTCTATCCAGACATGAAAGCCAAGAAAGATGGCGCCATTGTGCTGGTGTCATCGGTGGGCGGCTTGCACGGGTCTGCCGTCATTGGCGCCTACAACATCTCCAAAGCGGCCGACATGCAATTGGCGCGCAATTTGGCCGTGGAATGGGGCCCAGACAACATTCGTGTGAACTGCATCGCACCAGGCTTGATTCGCACCGCCTTTGCCAAAGCACTGACAGACGATCCTGTGAAGGCCGGCATGGTTGAAAATGAAACGCCCCTGCGCCGCATTGGCGAACCCGATGACATCGGAGGGATCGCCGTTCTTTTGGCCAGTGCAGCAGGCAAATACATCACAGGCCAAACCATTGTGGCGGATGGTGGCATGATGATTCGCTGAGTTGAAATGAGAATAAAAAAAGCCCAGTGCGTTGCGCTGGGCTTTTTGGTTTCAGAGCACTGTCTGTTAAGCGAAATTGGCTTCTGCAAATGACCAGTTGACCAATTTGTCCAGGAATGTTTCAACAAACTTAGGACGCAAATTGCGGTAATCGATGTAGTAGGCATGTTCCCAAACGTCGACTGTGAGCAAAGCTTTGTCGGCGGTGGTCAGGGGTGTACCGGCTGCGCCCATGTTGACGATGTCAACGCTGCCGTCGGCTTTCTTGACCAACCAAGTCCAGCCTGAACCAAAGTTGCCCACTGCGCTTTTCACGAAGGCTTCTTTGAATGCGGCATAAGAGCCAAACTTGGCGTTGATGGCCGCGGCCAAAGCACCCGTAGGTTCACCACCGCCATTGGGTTTCATGCAATTCCAGAAGAAAGTGTGGTTCCAAATTTGAGCAGAGTTGTTGTACACGCCGCCACTGGATTTTTTGATGATTTCTTCCAGGGACATTGATTCGAACTCAGTGCCTTTTTGCAAATTGTTCAAATTCACAACGTAAGCATTGTGGTGCTTGCCATGGTGAAATTCCAGAGTTTCTTTGCTGTAGTGCGGTGCCAATGCGTCGATGGCATAAGGCAGTGCTGGCAGGGTATGTTCCATGTGTTCCTCTATAAAGTGCAGTAAAAATCCGAAAGTCTATTGTAAGTTGAACCCGTCTTCTTGTCTGAAAAAATCTCACTAAAGGCCCATCCAGATTGGGGTCGTCTCTCTTTAACTTGCGTCAATCAGTGCGCTCATTACTTCACTTGCAAGTTGACTTGTCCATCGGCCAGTGTGGCCGTCACCGATTGCTGAGGCTCAAAGTCGCTGGCATGCGTCATGGCCACGCCGCTTTCGTTGGTCAGCCAAGCATACCCCCGCTCCAATACCAAATGCGGATCTAAAAGACCCAATCGGGTACTCAAGTTCAAGGCTTTTTGTTGGTGAATTTGGTAGCTTTTTTGAAGCCCGCGAGGCAGGTTTTCGGAGTGCCGAACAAGTGATTGCCGGCGCACTTGGACTTGAGTTTTCAGTCCGTATTGAAGCGATTGTTCAAGGCGCATCAGGTGTGTCTTTTGATCATTCAAACGACCCGATGGACGGCCAAGCCGATTGGCAATCCAATCCAAATTTTGGCTCATCCGGTCTAAATGATTGTTGAGCGCCGTTGAAAAAGCTTCTTGAGTGTGCAAAACCTCACCCATCAACACATCCCGAGCCGTAGCAACCAGCTCTGCCGCCGCCGTGGGCGTGGGGGCGCGCAGATCGGCTACAAAATCGGTTAGTGTGAAATCGGTTTCATGGCCTACCCCCGAAACAATGGGAATGGGACAAGATGCAATGGCTCGCACCAGCGCTTCGTCATTGAAGGCCCAGAGATCTTCCATCGAGCCGCCACCGCGAACCATCAATATCACGTCAAGGGCCAAGTTTTCAGTTTGATCGCTCTTTTCAGCGCCCAGCGCCTGGCCCCGCCAAGCTACCAATTTTTGAAGGCTCTGCAACATCTCCAAGGGTGCATTCGCGCCCTGAACAGAAGCCGGTGCCAATATGACTGGAATGTGGGGCACTCGCCTTTGCAAAGCGGTGACCACATCGTGCAAAGCGGCCGCACCAAGGGAGGTAATGATGCCAATGGCACGCGGCTGCATGGGAATATCACGTTTGCGAGAAGACTCGAAAAGGCCTTCAGCTTCGAGCTTGGCCTTGAGCTTTAAAAACTGCGCAAACAGATCGCCATGACCTGCCCTTTGCATGGTTTCAACCACCAATTGCAAATCTCCGCGCGCCTCATAGACACCTAACTTGCCCCTGACTTCCACCATTTCACCGTCTCTGGGCATGAAACCCAAAGCACTGGCGGCCCTTTTGAACATGGCGCACCGAATTTGCCCGCTCTCATCCTTGAGATTGAAATAACAATGCCCACTGGCTGCCCTCGAAAAGCCAGAAATCTCACCTTTCACCGCAACAGGATTGAACCTGGCGTTCAAAGTGTCTGCAATTGCAAGGCAAAGTGCACCAACAGACCAGACGCGTGGCTCAGAATCTATTCTCGCCATAAAAAAACCTTATTTTTTGCGGTGTTCAGACCTATTTTGTTGGCAAATGCTTGTGTTTTCTAGCTTAATCAGTCCACAGCCTGACTGAGACTGGCACAGAACCGCCATGATGGGGGTTTTGCAGGCATTGATTCACGTAAGCTTTTGATTTATTTGATTAATTTTCTGTATAAAAAAGAAGCATTTCTAGAAAAGCTAGGATTCATGCGGTTTACCGAGGTTCTGAGACCCTGTTCTTCACAAAGTTATCCACAGAAAAGCAGAACAATTCGATCAGCCATAATCAAAACTGAATTCAGAAGTAGAAAGTTTGATTTTGATCAGCATCATACAAGCCGCAGGATGGCCCGTTTGGCCCCTCATTGCCTGTTCCATTTTTGCACTCGCTATCATTTTGGAGCGCTTTTATGCCCTGCGGACCACCAAGGTCATCCCTGAACTTGCCTTACAGCGCGCCATACAAAGCACTCAACAAGGTTTCCCTAGCGACGCCACCATCCAAGAAATTGCGCAAATGGGCGCTGTAGGTCCTATTTTTGCCACAGGCCTTCAAACTCTGGCGCTCACGCCCAATGCCAGTCATCAAGATGTTCGTGAAAGCATGGAAATGGAAGGTCGCATGGCGGCTCAAGGCCTAGAGCGCTATCTCACTGCGTTGGCCACACTGGCTTCAGCCTCCCCCTTGCTGGGCTTATTGGGGACTGTGGTGGGCATGATCGAATTGTTTGGTTTGCAAACACCTGGACAACAACAGCCTACCGAATTGGCACACGGCATTTCGATTGCGCTTTACAACACGGCCTTGGGCCTGATGGTGGCCATTCCCTGTTTGATGGCATGGCGTTTTTTCAAGTCCAAAGTGGACCGTTTGGTGTTGCAAATGGAGTGGGCCTCTGAAAGGTTTGCCAGACACCTCGCTGCCATGCGTGAATAAAATCAAGCCAAGAGTAAACCAAATTGAAATTTCGAAAGAACACCAGCATTGAGCCGGACATCAATCTGATTCCATTCATTGATGTGCTCTTGGTTGTCCTCATTTTTTTGATGCTGACCACCACCTGGTCCAAATTCAATGAAATGAATGTCAGCTTGCCCAGTGCTTCGGCTCAAGCCACAACTGAGCCTTCAACTGCTTGGGTGGTGTCCGTCAATTCTCAAGGAAATTACGCTGTCAACGGGGTCCAACTTGAAGGGAAAAGTTTGCTCGACCTGAGCAATGCACTTTCAGACCTGCGCAAACAAGAGGCTTCCTTGCTGATCAAAGCAGATGCCTCTGCCAGCCATCAATCGGTGGTCAATGTGTTGGAAGCAGCCCGCATGAATGGGGTTTCAAAAATTGCATTTGCAACTCAAACCCCATCGCAGACGGGCAAGCCCTGATTCACTCACCATGT
>JAJTGB010000115.1 GCA_021298995.1 Comamonadaceae bacterium
TCCGTCTTCACTGGCACGCAAATCGATGATGCGCTCTACGAAGAGCTTGAAACGGCCTTGTTGTTGGCCGATACGGGCGTCAAGGCCACAGAACATCTGTTGCAAGACCTTAAGGCTCGCGTCAAAGCCACCAAAGCCACCGACCCTGCAGCGGTCAAAGCTTTGCTGATCGAGGCCATTACAGACTTGCTCATGCCACTGCAAAAACAACTTCACATTGGTACTCAAAAGCCAATGGTCTTGATGGTGGCGGGCGTGAACGGGGCAGGCAAAACCACATCCATTGGCAAACTCACCCACCATCTGGCAGACCAAGGGGCCAGTGTGTTGTTGGCGGCGGCCGACACCTTCAGAGCTGCAGCCCGCGAGCAACTGGCTGTATGGGCGCAGCGCAATACGGTTGAAACTATCAGCCAACAAGGGGGCGATCCTGCAGCGGTGAGTTTTGATGCAGTCTCGGCTGGCAAAGCACGCGGCAGAGATGTGGTGTTGGTCGATACAGCGGGCCGCTTGCCCACCCAACTGCACCTCATGGAAGAGCTGAAAAAAATCAAGCGCGTGGTGCAAAAAGCCGATGCATCGGCCCCCCACGAAGTCTTGTTGGTCATTGACGGCAACACAGGTCAAAACGCCTTGATGCAAGTGAAAGCCTTTGACGAAGCATTGGGCCTCACTGGACTCATTGTCACCAAGCTCGACGGCACGGCCAAAGGCGGCGTGCTGTGCGCCATTGCCCGCGAAAAAGCCATTCCCGTTTACTTCATTGGCGTGGGCGAGCAACTGGATGACCTTCAAACTTTTGATGCGCGTGAATTTGCAGAAGCTTTGCTTAACTGACCCTGCATAACTGAGCTAGCTTTTTCAACATGACAACCCGCCAATGGATCATTGCTAGCTCAGCCATTTTGGTTTTGGGCGCAACTGTCTTTTGGTTCACACGAGATGACCCCACTGTCAAACAAGCTCTGCCAGCCAAGCTGCAATGCGAGCTACCGCCCTCTTCTGCAGACGCGCCTAAACCTGGCATGGTTTGGATTCCTGAAGGCGTCTTCGACATGGGCGACAGTGTTTACCCAGAAGAAAAACCTGTTCGAAACGTGCGGGTCAAAGGTTTCTGGATGGACCGCACAGAAGTCACCAATGCAGAATTTGCAGCCTTCGTCAAAGCCTCGGGCTATGTCACGGTGGCCGAGCGGCCTGTCAACCCTCAGTTGATGGCCAACTTGCCAGAAGATATGCGCAAGCCTGGCGCTGTGGTCTTCAAAGTGCCCGCCCAACTCACGCATGGCGATGATCCGCGCCAGTGGTGGCAATACATTCCAGGCGCCAATTGGAAGCAACCAGCAGGGCCCAACTCAAGCATTGACAATTTCGGTCAATTTCCTGCCGTGCACATCACCTACGAAGATGCCCAAGCTTTTGCCCGATGGAAGGGCCATCGCTTACCCACGGAAGCAGAGTGGGAATGGGCCGCCCGTGCTGGTGCCAAGGCCTTGCCAGGCCAACACGATCAACCCGCCAGCGCCAACACCTGGCAAGGTATTTTTCCCATGGCCAATGCCAGCGAAGATGGTTTTGCAGGCTTAGCTCCTGTAGGGTGCTATGCGCCCAATGCCTATGGCCTGTTCGACATGGTTGGCAATGTGTGGGAGCTCACTGCCGATGTCTTTGTAGCTGACAGACCCGCAGTTTCTAACAGCCAAGGGCTTGATCCTGATGAAGCGCAACGACCGCCGATTTTCAAAACACTTCAAGCCAACTCTCAGCCCAATTTACAGCCCAACTCCCAGCCCAAAACTCGCGTGATCAAAGGCGGCTCATTTTTGTGCGCCCCCAATTACTGCATGCGATATCGCGCAGGGTCTAGGCAACCCCAAGAAGACGATTTGGCGGTGAGCCATTTGGGCTTTAGAACCATCTATCAGCCATGAAGATGGCCAAACGCGCACTGACTGGAGTTTTGGTTTTGTTGGCCTTGGTCGCAGGCCTGGTGTTTGTCTTGAAAGACAAGATCACGCTGGGCGCTGAGGCTTTTTTGTATGGCTACCCCTTGGTCATGATGGAGACCACGCGGGTTCACAGCGCGAAATACATCGGCCCCGAAAATCAGCTGCGCTTGGTCAGGCAATTTCCAAACGCCCAATTCAAAGATGTGGTGCGCCCCAATGTCGACACGCTTTACACCACGGCATTCATCAGCATGAAAGAGGGTCCATGGGTTTTTGAAATGCCCGCCAACGACAAGCGATATGAGTTGATGCCCTTCATGGATGCATGGACGCATGTGTTTGCATCGCCTGGCAGCAGAACTTCGGGCAACCAAGGGGCTATTTATTTGCTAGTCGGCCCGCAATGGCAAGGCGCTGCACCCAAGGACATGACGCTTCTCAAATCGCCCACCGACATGGTTTGGCTGATTGGCAGAACGCAAACCAATGGCACCGCCGATTTTGCAACAGTGCATGAATTGCAAAATCGCCTTCGTCTCACAAAATGGGATGCCAATTCCAACGCGGTTACCGTTGGTACGGATTCAAAAAAACTTGCACCACCCGCTTGGCAAGCCAGCACTGCGCCCGCCTTACCGCCCGTTGCACAAATGAAAGCAATGAGCTCCCTCGATTTTTTCAATCAGCTCATGCAACTGATGGTGAGCAACCCACCAGCCCCAGAAGATGCCCCCTTGCTTGCGCGACTGGCACAACTTGACATTCGGCCAGGGCAAGCAGTGGCGCTGCAATGGCACCAGCATTTGAGTTTTGCCTTAGGCCGATGGATAGCCCACCAGCGCGTGATGAAGGCTTTGAACAACAAACCAGTCGATGGCAGCTGGTCAGTACCTCCCCTGAATTTAGGCCGTTATGGTACCGACTACAACACGCGCGCTGCAGTGGCCATGGTGGGGCTTGGGGCCAACTTGCCAGAAGATGCCATCTACCCCAACACAGCACTTGACCATGAAGGCAAACCACTGAATGGACAGCATCGATATCGCGTGCATTTTGCGGCCAAGGCCTTGCCCCCCGTCAAAGCTTTTTGGTCCATCACAGCGTATGGTGCAGATGAATTTTTAATCGACAACCCCATCCAACGATTTGCCTTGGGTGACAGAGACCCATTGGTATTCAATGCAGATGGCTCATTGGACATTTGGATACAAGCTGCACCACCCGATTCAAAAGAAGCCCACGCCAATTGGCTCCCTGTTCAAAAGGGCGCACCGTTTTTACTCAATGCACGTTTGTACTGGCCAGAAGACAGGGCATTGAACGGGCTATGGAAAATGCCCGTGGTGGAACGACTGAATTGAGAGACTCAAGTGACTTGTTTCAAAACCAAATAATTTGAAATCAAGCCTTGCAAATAAGCCCTGATGTTGGGTGGATTCACTGGCCGACTCAAGGCTTGATAGCCGCCCACAATGGCCAAATAAAGCAGCGCAGCCAAATCACGCGCCTTGGCCTTGTCTTTCACAATCACCAGAAATTTGGACTCAAACAAATTCATTCGTTCAGCGTCCACTTCCACCAACATTTGCGCAGCACCTGCGTGCAAATGACTCAAGGCCCTCAAGGCTTGCTCGAAGCGAAGATTCTCAAGCTCTGAGCCCGCTTGGTTGAAAGCCGCGTCCACCACAAATTCCAAATCTTGAATGGGATTGTGGCTTCGGTGGGATTTTAGTTTTTCATCCAGCTCGAGTTGGGACAATTTCCAACGCATGAGCAAGCTGTTGATCAAATCGGCGTGGTCGCTAAAGTGCCAGTAGAAACTTCCCCGAGTGACCTTCAGCTTTTCTGCAATGGCCAGAACTTTGACATTCTCAAAGCCACCCGCCACCACCGCCTTGAAAGCTTCGTCTAGCCAATTGTCTCGAGATAGCCGAGCGGCCTCTGGTGCCATCGATTTGCTCTTTTGATTTTGATCTGGTGTGTCCATGCGCGTCATGCCCTATTTTGAAGCATGTCTGTTCGCCCCTTAATTTGACAGTCGCTAGCGAAAACCCTAGACATGCATCGATCTTTGCTGTGCTAGAGTGAATTGTCAATACACATGTGTACTGATCAAATAACTATTTTGGAGACACCCATGACCGATTCCCTGCACAAAGCAACGCCCCGCCAGCTCGTTTGCAGCAAGTGCAGACAAACCCGGTTTTTTTGGAACGGCCAGTCTCACCCAGTTGCAAATTTATAAAATTGCAGACGCTTCCGGGAACGATGTGGCACCACCCCCCATTACTCCCATTCAGTTGAACCCCACACTGCCCTACAAAGTTGTTTTCCCAGCTGGCAGCTTGGCATTCAACCAAGACCAAACACAATTGAACCTGGTGGGTGGTTATCTCACCGAAAGTACCTATGGCAATGGTCATATGGTTTTTGCAATCAACCTGCCTTTTGTTCAGCAAAAGCGCACTTACGTTGTCACGCAACCTGCTGGCACCCTAACGCCTGCAGCCACTACGCCGCCTTTGCCTGCCGCCGTGGTAGCGCAGCTCAATGGTGGAACAGCCTTGGCCAACGCGGAAGTTCAAAAACGGGTTAACGCAGCCAGTGTTCCTCAGAATCTTGAAGTCTCGGGCATGGGCGATGCTGAGTTGTCTACTGTGTGGATACGTCACGCCGATCGCCTGAAGGTCGCTGCGGGCGTGTCGCTGTTTGTGCCAACAGGCTCCTACGACAAGAGTCGCGGCCCCAACCCTGGCTTTGGCAACTTCTACACCTTGCGACCCGGCGTTGCCGTCACTTACAACTTAAATCCCAAACACTCAGACTCCAATTGGGATGCGGGCGTCAGCATCGCAGGCCGCGTGTCTTATGGCATCAACACCCGCAACAAAGACACCGACTACAAGAGTGGTAATTTTCTTTACGCTGAAGGCGGTATCGTGAAGGTTTCCGGCGACTGGGCGTATGGCCTCAACGTGTTTACCACCCAGCAAATTTCAGACGACACCGGAACCGGTGCGCCAGTTGATGGCAACCGATATAAAACCAATGGTTATGGTCCCTTTGTGTCTTACAAACTTCCCGGCAAAAATGCAGGTTTCAATTTGCAATTCAGCGACAACTTTGGTGGCCGCAATGCCATCGTCGCCAAAAGTCTGCAACTGCGTTTGATCAAGGCTTGGTAAGACAGTCTTGATTGCTTAAGGTCAATGTGGTTTAGTTTCAAGCCTTACTTCAATGACCGTTCGAAGTCTCAAAAGTTGGCTGATGCCCGTCATCAGCCAACATCTTTTATCTCGCAAACGCCTTCTGGCGCTTCGTGAAAAATCAGAAATCAAACGCAGCGCCCAACAGCGTCCTCACGTTTTGCATTTCTTTCATGAGCTTGAAGACCCCTACTCCCAGTTGTTGGCACAAGCCATCCCTCTCGTACAAAACAAATACTCAGTTTCTGTTGTACAACACTTGGTAGGGCCGCCCGATGATTCTGCTGTTCCCGTGCGTGACAACCTCAAAGCCTACAGTCAGCAAGATGCCGCGCGTTTGGCCAAGCAATAGGGACTTCAATGGCCTCCCATCTCGCCGAGTGCAGCATCTGCATCCACGCACATCGGCAAAGAAGCATTGCTCACCTCGAATCGTTTGCGAAAAAAGTGGGGGCACTATTTAAGTGGCGTCATATATTACGAAGGTGAATGGTATTGGGGCATTGATCGACTACATCATTTGGAAGCGCGGCTCAATGCGTTGGGTCTTTCAAAGCAAGCGCCCTCGGCCAAAGTGAGTGAACGACCGCCTCTCTTTTTCACACCGCAATATCAAAGTTTGGGACAAGTCCCTGAAGGTACCCGCATTGATTTCTTTTTCTCATTGAGAAGCCCATACTCGGCCATCAGCTGCGCCAAACTATTTCCTTGGGCCAAAGAGCATGGCGTGAAAATTAACTTGCGTTATGTGCTGCCCATGGTCATGCGCGGTTTGCCAGTGCCCGCTGAAAAAAGAAAGTACATCAGCTTGGACGCTGCGCGCGAAGCCTATGTTCAAAATGTGCCGTTTGGCAGACTCAATGACCCCATCGGTAAGCCCACGGAACGGGGTTTGGCGCTGATGCCATTGGCTCAAATGCACGACCTGGCCGAAGACTATGTCTTGTCCTTCATGCAAGGGGTTTGGTCGGAAGGCCTGGATGCTGGCACGGACGCTCACCTTCAGATCATTGTGGAGCGCTGTGGCCTCAATTGGCAAACCGCCAAAGACATTCTAAAAAGTCAAAGCAATGAGCAACATTGGCGAGGCGTTGCAGAGCAAAACAGAGAAGCACTTTTTGCGCTGGGATTGTGGGGCGTTCCCTCCTTCAAATTTGAAGACACCGCCGTCTGGGGTCAAGACAGATTCTGGGTCATTGAAAAAGCTTTGCACGATCACTTTGATCTCGCCTCTCCCACTGAATCATGAAATCCACCAGCAGTACCCTTCAAGCTTGGCTAGCCGTTTTGGCCAGCATTGCGATTTTCATTAGCACGCCTGCATGGGCCAAACGACCCAACATCGTTTTGATGTTGGCCGACGATTGGGGCTTCAGTGACGTGGGGGCTTTTGGCAGTGAAATTCAAACCCCCAACCTGAACCTCTTGGCCAAATCTGGCACTCGCTTTTCCAATTTTCATGTGAGCGCGTCTTGCTCGCCCACCCGCTCGATGTTGCTCACAGGCGTTGACAACCACCTGAATGGCGTGGGCAACATGCGCGAAGCCATTCCGCAATCGCATGTGGGTCGGGCTGGATACCTGAGTGTGCTCAATCAGCGTGTGGTCACGGTGTCCAGTTTGCTACAAGACAGTGGCTACCGAACTTATGCGGCTGGCAAATGGCATGTGGGCAAAGAACCGCACAACCTACCGCCAGCCAGAGGCTTTGACAGGTCTTTGGTCATGGGCGACAGCGGCTCAGACAACTGGGAAACAGGCAAGCTTTACTTGGACCTCACAGACAAGGTGTATTGGTACGACAACGGGCAAGAAGCCAAAATGCCCAAAGAGTTTTACTCCTCAGAGTTTTACATCGACAAAACCTTGGAGTACCTCAAAGCCGACGCCAAATCAGACAAGCCATTTTTTGCCTACATCGCTTTTCAAGCCAACCACATTCCACTGCAAGCACCCCAGTCTTTCATCGACAAATACAAAGGCCGCTATGACGCGGGTTGGGATGTCTTGCGCAATGAGCGCCGAGACAAAGCCATTGCCCTAGGGCTGATACCGGCCAATTCCAAAATGGCCCACTTGCCTTCAACGCATGTGGCTTGGAATTCTTTGAGTGCCACGGACAAAGCCTATCAAGCGCGTCGCATGGAGGTTTATGCAGCCATGGCCGAGGCCATGGACTTTCACATTGGCAGGCTTATCGCTCACTTGAAAGAAACCGGTGAGTACGACAAAACAGTGTTTATGTTCTTGTCTGACAATGGCGCGGAGGCCTCCGATCCCTATGCCTTGGCGGTGGGGCGCTGGTGGCTGGATCGACATTACAACCGCGATCTAGATCGATTGGGTAGCAAAGGAGCCTACAGCGTCATTGGACCGAACTGGGCAAGTGCCGCCTCATCACCATTGAGCACCTACAAGTTTTTTGCAGGTGAAGGCGGCATTCGGGTGCCCCTTATTATTTCGGGCATCCCCAACATGCCCAAGTCTGCCAGCAATCGGGTGCATGCCAGCCTCACGCATGTGAATGACATCGTGCCCACTTTGCTTGACTTGGCCAGCGTGCAACATCCCGGCACGGTCTACAAAGGGCAAACCATCTATCCCTTGAGTGGTCACAGCCTCATGCCCGTCATTGCAGGCGATGCCATCAGAGTGCGAGGACCCGACGAAATATTGGGCTATGAGTTGTCTGGCAACAAGGCCTTGTTCAAGGGTGACTTTAAATTGCTCAGCAACTTGGCACCTGTGGGTGATGGCCAATGGCACTTGTACAACATCGTCCAAGATCCTGGTGAAACACAAGACCTGCAACACGAATTGCCCGATCTGTTTTTAAGCATGCAAGCCGACTATGCCAAATGGGCCAAAGCCAATGGCGTGCTAGAGATGCCTGACGGCTACGACCCCATTCAACAGGTCATCATCAATTCCTTGGTGTTCGTTTACTGGCCGCGCCACCAGATGCATTTGCTCGGGCTTTTGGGCATCTTGGTATTGGGACTGTTTTGGTTTTGGCATCGGCGCAAACATCGCCTTCTGTCTCAAGTTGCTCATTGAGCAAGCTCCATCACCATGGCGCCATCTGGTTACTTTGACAGCCCTTGGCCTTGCGAGGACGCAGGGCCATCTCGACTTCAAACACCTCACAACACGGCGTGCCTGAATTTGCAGCCCGGCATGAAACTGGCATGCACATCCAGAAGCACGCGGATGTCGACCATGACGGTATTGGGTGCGCCGGGCGAAGTGTTTTTGCTAACTCACTCTGCCATTCGAGCCCAGCTGGGACTGGCCACCACGGCGCAGGTTTCTCGCATTGACCCCTTCACATTAGAAACACTCGAAAGCTCTCCAAGGCTTGAGGGCGGCCCCATGTGGCCTGGCGGCATGGCGATTCATGCCAATGGTCACATCGTGGTGGTTTACGGGCGATATGCACACAAACTCAACCGGCATTGCCAACCAGTGGCCTCGTATTTGTTGCCCCTTCAAGAGCCCTACAACAGCTTTGTGGTACTCGACAATGGTTTGATTGTGACAAAAAATCTGTCGGCCACCACCCCCGCGCAACTCACCACCCTGCACCCCGAAAGCTTCAGAGTGGCCAGCAGCGATGTGGTGTGCCCCGAAGCTTCCATTGCGCGCCTCAGTGCCCATGGCAATACGGTGTATGTGGTGGGTGTCAGCCGGGTTTTCAGATACCACTGGCATGCAGCCTCACAGCAATTGAAACGCGATCCTGATTGGGAGTTTCATTACCTCCAAGATGCACCACAAAGCTATGGCTGGGACATGGTCATTGATGGCGAACACGGCTGGTTCATGGACAACGGCAAGCACAACTACTTGGTCAGCATGTTGGGGGCAGGGAGCCACCAAGCTGCCAACCGGCTCATTCGCGTATCACTGCACAATGCACAATCGCATCAAAACTGGGAGGTCAGTGGTCTGCCCTATGGCAGCATCACCAATCCACCCTTGATCGATTTAAATCGCCGCATTGTGGTGGGCTACGACTCTGCCAATCGACATTTGCGAGCCTGGAAAATAGATGCTTCTCAAAATGGCAATGAGCACGATGTTGAATTGACACCACTTTGGCATCACGCTCAATTTGGCGCCGCCAGCCACATGCTGCTGTTTGCCAAAACAGGTGAAGTGTGCGTCAATGACTACAGCCGCTTCAACGAGCAAGTCCGTGTGTTGGACATTGAAACAGGTGAAGAAAAAGCGCGTGTGCAAACGGGTGGTCGCATGCAAGGCGTGGTGTTTCCCAGTGTGGGCTGGCATCAAGATTTTTACTGGTGCTCCATGGACCGGCTGGCGCGCATATATGTCCCCACTCTTTAACCCATTCAAGTTACATGACTAAAACCATATTGATCACAGGTGCTGGGTCTGGCATTGGCAAAGACGCGTCGTTTGCCTTGGCCGCAAGAGGGCACCGCGTGTTGGCCACCACCCAAACGCAGGCCCAAGCAGAAGCACTTGCCCATGAGTCTCAACACAAAGGCATTCACCTCGAAGCTTTCAAGCTTGACATCACCCTAGACGCTGACAGAAAGCTCATCGAGCCCTTTGCCATTGATGTTCTGGTGAACAACGCAGGCATGGGTGAATCGGGCTCTTTGGCAGAGGTTGACATGCAACGTGTTCGGAAAATATTTGAGGTCAATTTGTTTTGCACACTGGAGCTCACCCAACTTGCATTGCGCGGCATGATTCAACGCGAAAAAGGAACTGTCTTGTTGGTGAGTTCCATCGCTGGCAGAGTTCCCATGCCCTTCCTCATGCCCTACAGCATGAGCAAATTTGCCCTTTCAGCAGCGGGGGCAGGCCTGCGCGCCGAAATGGATCAACTCAAAAAGAATATCCACATTGCACTCATTGAACCCGGTGCCATTCACACCGGATTTAACCAAGCCATGACCGACAGCAAATATGCGTGGATGGGGCCCTCCTCTTACTTTGCGCACCAAGCTGCAAAGATGCAAAAACAAGAGCGCGCTACGTTTCAATTTTTAGAAGCGAAAAGTACCGATGGCATCGTGAAGCAAATCATCAAAGCTTGCGAGGCCACTCGACCCAAATTGCGTTACACGTCACCTTGGATTCAAGGCTTTGGCGTTCGAATGGCCAGAATTTTTGGAGTTTAAAAATGCGAATTGGAAAACTGGGATCAGCCTTCATTTTCATTGCTCTGCTAGCAGGCAGCCTGTATGAGTTTCGAGAGCCTCTGAGTTTGGCTGTGGCCAAGCGCGTCACAGCGCAGCGCATGGGCAGCGATCCCCTCAAAGATTTACCCGATGGATTGCACATCGCGGTGTGCGGTGCAGGTTCTCCTATGCCTGACGACAAGCGCGGCGGGCCCTGTACCTTGGTCATTGCGGGCCAACAAATTTTTGTGTTCGACACTGGCAATACCAGCGCTCGCAATATCAATAAATTGGGATTCAATGCGGGCCTGATCCAGGGCATTTTCCTGACGCACTTTCACTCAGACCACATCGATGGCTTGGGCGAACTGCTGCTGCAGCGTTGGGTATCCAATTCAAATACACAACCCGTTCCGGTGCATGGCCCCGAGGGTGTCGAAACCGTGGTCAACGGTTTCATGCAAGCTTATAGCCTTGATCGTGGCTATCGGGTAGCGCACCATGGCGAGGCCATTGTTCCAAGCAGTGGATTTGGCGCAAAAGCCGTTTCGTTCAAAACCCAAGCA
>JAJTGB010000116.1 GCA_021298995.1 Comamonadaceae bacterium
CCTTCAATGTCAACCCATGAGTCAATGCGCGTGGCACCTGTGTGGGCTGAAATGGCATACAGCTCTTCTTTGCGGTCGCCTAAATATTTGGCCAATGCACGCAAAGCAGCCGCGCGTTGCTGAAAGTCCATGGCGAGCATGCCATTGAGTCCCGTGGTGCGTCCGTATTGGAGGGCCTCTTCAAAGTCCAAGGAATCAGCATGGGAGAAGGCAACTTCTTTGCCATTGATGGCGCTGTGAAGCGCTTGGGCAGCTTCCTGACCGATCCAGCGGCCGGCGACAAAACTTTGGAGGATGGTGGTCATTTAAAAGGTCCCATACTGGCTTGAAATTTCAAAAACGTGCAGCAGGCAACCAAAAACAGAATTAACCAACCGCTCGGACTGGAAATATTATGCATGTTTTTAAATATCAAAGACCTATACACAATTAGGGTAAACCCTTTATTTAAGTGCAAATAACTCATAAGCCTATGAAAGACGTTATCGAGCAATAAAGATCACGCAATGACACAATGACAAGCATGAAATTGTGGATTTTCAATCTGAGCATGATGGTCGGCCTCATTGGTCAAACAAGCTTTTCACCTGTTATGGCGCAAACTGCCAAAAGCAAACCCTCTGGCTACGACTTGATGACGAACAAACAATTTGGCAACTGCATCGCCTGTCACGACATGCCAGGTGTTCAAGGTTTGGTGAGTAATTTTGCACCGCCCCTTCAAGGTGTGGGTCTGAAATACTCCGAAAAGGAATTGACTCAGTGGGTTGTGGATGCACGAAAATTTAACCCAAACACTTTGATGCCGCCGTTTGGTAGCACGCATGACTTGAAAATGGCACGACCCTCTCAGGTAATTCTGTCGAACGATCAAATTGCGCAAGTGGTCTCAACCATGCAATCCTGGCGATGAACAACACAAGCAAGCTCCCAATTTCTTTCCAAGTGCAGAGCCCCATGCGCCGAAGCGGTTTGGCATGGGCCCTCGGAACCTGTCTGGCGGTGCCGCACCAAGTGGTGCTGTCCAAACCCCTGAATGAGTTGTCGTCAGAAGGCATTGAACTTGTTTTTCCACGCTTAGCAGACACTGGCAATGCCGTTCCGTTTGAAGCACTTGTCACTGCACCAACGGGTCTACATCTCAAGGCGCTAAAAGTGATCTTGCCAGAGAACCCTAACCCTGAGGCACTTCACCTCAAGATCATGGACCAACCTGTTCAATACAGATTGAAAACTCGCCTGCGATTGGCAGCCAGTCAATCTGTCTGGCTTGTTGCCTATTTCAACGATGGCAGTGAGCGAGCGAATCATGCGCCGACCATCATCACTTCCACCGCATGCTTAGATGAGTCTTAACTTCCCATGAGCTCTCCCATACTCACTCGACTTGCATGGACTGGCCCGGTTAAAGCTGGGGCCAATTTAGAAGCCAGATGGTCTGCAGCCCATCCGATGGACTCTGGTTTTAGAGTGGACGATTCTGGACGTCAAATACCGAAAAATATCATTCACACCGTGAGGGCGTATTTGAATGATCGCCTGATCATGGAAGCAGATCTGGGCACGGCAATGACCTCGCCTGTGTACCTCGCTTTCCCAGTCTTGGTGCCTCCCGAGGGCGGTATCGTGAAAGTGATTTGGAAAGACGATTTAGGACAAATGGGTGAAACGCAACAGCGCTTGGTTGGCAACATTGAAAAAATGCGACAGGCTGCAACGCACTTTCCGAAGTGGTCTGTGAAACAACAAAAGTTAATCAATCTAGAAGATCAAATTTTGACTTGTTCTGAGAGAACGCAGCGCCCTCTCAAAGGCCTTGAAAACACAGATGTTCTATCGCTCAGTGCCCTCTTGCATCAAACCAGCGCGGGTTTGAATTTTCAAATCGTACCGAAGGATGAAACTCTACAGCGGTGGCAACTAGAACTGAACGAAGGTGCCAAACTTTTCACGACGCGCATCGGCCGCATGAACTTGGCGTGTACGCACTGTCACGATCTGAACATTGGTAAAACGATGCGTGCAGATGTGATTTCACCGGGTCATCCCACTGGATTTCCAATTTTCAAATTAAGTTGGCAGAGCATGGGCTCGGTGGATCGCAGATTGAGAGCTTGCTATTCTGGCGTCCAAGCAGAAGTGCCTGCTCCCGGCAGTCCAGAACTTAGGCAATTGGAATTGTTTTTAAAGTCTCGCGCACAAGGAATGCCCATTGAAGGGCCTTCCTTGCGGCGATGACTTTGACTTGAACTTCAGCAAGCCCTGATGTCAGTTAGACAAACTTCAAACCTGAATTTTTCAAAGGCAAATCTCTGAGGGGTTTGCCAATGGCAGCAGAGATGGCGTTGATCACTGCAGGCGCCACAACGCAAATGGTGGGTTCACCCACCCCGCCCCAGAAGTCGTATGTGGGTACCAAAACAGTTTCCACTTTAGGCATCTGAGCCATTTTGAGCATTTGATAGGTGTCAAAATTCTTTTCTTTGATGCGACCATTTTCAACCGTGCATTCGCCAAAGTAAGTTGCGCTAAGGCCCATGACCACGCCGCCCTCGACTTGCGCCGCCACTTGGTGTGGGTTGACAAAATGTCCGGCATTTGTGGCCAACACCATCCGCAACAACTTCACTTCGCCTTTAGGGCTGACCGTGACCTCGGCGACTGCTGCAGAATAAGCACCGTAGCCCATGAACTGAGCAATGCCCCTGAACACGCCTGGTGCAGCAGGTTTGCCCCAATCGCCTTTTTCTGCGGCTGCATTAAGCACTTGCAAATGCTTAGGATGGTTTTGCATCAAAGCTTGACGGAATGCCAAAGGATCTTTGCCAGCAGCGCGCGCAACCTCGTCGATGAAGCACTCCATGTAAACACCGTTTTGATTGGTGTTGACACCGCGCCATGGACCCACTGGCACATGGGTATTGCGGATCGCGTATTCGGTCAGCAAGTTGGGGAATGTGTAACCCAATTGTGCTTCGCCAGGTTGTGACCAGAACCCTTGTAATTGACGTTCGTCTTTGCCGTCTTTGATGGCAGACGGATTGACCCAAGCATTAATGGACTGGCCGGATAATCGAAGTGTCATTCCCACCAAGTTACCCTTGTCGTCTAGGCCCGCTTTCATGTGGCACTGAGAAACGGGTCGGTAGAAATCGTGGGACTGATCCTCTTCTCTTGACCAAATCATTTTGATGGGCGTGCCAGGAAACTGTTTGGCAATGTTGACCGCTTGCGCCACATAATCTTGTTGACCGCCTTTGCGTCCAAACGCGCCGCCCAAATCAGTGACATAGACATCGCACTTTTCAAGCGGCAAGCCTGCAGTTTCAGCCAGCTTAGCCAAAGATGCTTCGGCATTTTGTGTGGGCACCCAAATTTCTGCTTTGTCTGAAGTCCATCTCGCCGTGCAATTCATGGGCTCCATGGGGGTGTGGGACAAGAAAGGCGAGCTGTAAACGGCTTCGACTGTTTTGGCTGCATTGGCCACCGCATTGATGGCATCACCTTCTTTGCGGCCAGCATAGTCGCCAAGCGCAGTGAGGCCTTCACGCACATGCTCGGCAATCATGGCACTGTTGACTTTGGCGTTGGGGCCCTCGTCCCACACGATGGGCAATTGAGCCAATGCATTTTTTGCTCGCCACCAAGTATCAGCCACCACGGCCACAGTCGTTGCATTGACTCTGACCACCGCCT
This sequence comes from Comamonadaceae bacterium, assembly GCA_021298995.1. Lineage (GTDB taxonomy): Bacteria > Pseudomonadota > Gammaproteobacteria > Burkholderiales > Burkholderiaceae_C > Limnohabitans_A. Next base: position 3,697 of record JAJTGB010000116.1, read on the forward strand.
TCACGCCACGCAAAGTTTTCACCTTGCTGTCGTCATAGCTGACCAACTTGCCTCCAAACACAGGGCAGTCCATGACAGAAGCGCACAGCATGCCGTCCAACTTCAAATCAATGCCGTAGATGAGTTTGCCATTGAGCTTGTTGGCAGTGTCCAAACGTTTGACAGATTTGCCGGCAATTTTCCAAGAACGGGGGTCCTTCAGAACAACCGCTTTCATGTCGGGCACAGGCAACTTGGCAGCGGCAGCGGCCACCTTGCCATAGCTTGTTTTACGGCCTGATGCCGCATGCGAAATGACGCTATTAGCAGTTGTCAGTTCTGATGTTGGCACATTCCATTCGTTGGCCGCAGCCTGCACCAGCATCATTCGCGCCACCGCGCCACCACGGCGAACATAATCTTGCGAGCCACGAATACCTCGGCTGCCGCCGGTACTCATGTCGCCCCAAGCACGCTTGCGTTTTAAATTCTGCCCTGGGGTAGGTGATTCTGTGGTGATCTTCGACCAATCGCACTCTAATTCTTCAGCCACCAATTGGGCCAAGCCCGTGCGGGTACCTTGTCCCATTTCAGAACGAACAACGCGAACCACGCAAGTGTCGTCGGGCTTAACCACCACCCAGATACCAATCTCGGGTGTAGCGTCTGAGCTTTGTGCGAGTGCTTCTGATGGGGACAGGAGGTTAAGGCCCAAGGCCAAGCCACCGCTGGCCATGGCAGACGTTCCCACCATGAAACTGCGACGAGAAATTTGGACAGGAGATGTTTGAATTTGATTCATGGTACTTCCCCTTAAACTTTGATTTGCTGGACCAATGCGGCCACTTCACCGCTGTCGGACTTGGCCAATTTTTTGGTACCCGCCGCAACATGAATGGCTTCACGAATGCGCTGATACGTACCACAACGGCAGATGTTGGTCATGGCCAAATCGATGTCTTTGTTGGTCGGCTTGGGTTTGCGTTTAAGCAAAGAAACAGCCGCCATGATTTGACCTGACTGGCAGTAACCGCACTGCGGTACATCGACCTCGGCCCAAGCTTTTTGAACTGGATGACTGCTGTTGCCTGACAAGCCTTCAATGGTGATAATTTTGCGGCCGGTCATGGCAGATCCGGGCACAGAGCAAGAGCGAATAGGTTGACCGTCCACATGCACAGTGCAAGAACCACACTGCGCAATGCCACAACCAAATTTGGTCCCTGTAAGACCGATGACTTCACGCAAAACCCATAACAAGGGCATTTCAGATTCGGCATCCACTTTTTGGACTTTGCCATTGACATTTAAGGAATACATTTAAATTTTGCCTCCAAGGATTAAAGACCGACCAAAAAAGATTTGAATTTTTCTGCCACGCGCTGTTTCAACTCGGGACTTGCACACGCCACAGGCGGAAAATCTTTGAGCATTTCAAAGGGCCTGCACGCATCAATCACGGCACGTGAATTGGTACTGGTGCCTTTGGGAATGCGCGGGTCGAGTGGACCACTCCATGCTTTTCGAATGAACTCAATGTCTTCTACTGGGTCGCAGCGTGTGCACATGGCCCACATCACATCGAACAAGTCTGTTGGATCAACATCTTCATCGACCACCACCACAAAACGGCCTAGATAAGAACCCGATTGACAATTGGCAGCCATCATGGCGGCTTGTTTGGAGTGCCCGGCATAGGCTTGCTTGATGGAGATGATGTTGAGCATGCGGGCCGCGCCTGCCTCGTGGCACCACACCCCCTTCACGCCCGACAAGCCTGCACGCTCTACCTCATCCCAAATCATGCCAGCCTTCATGACGCATTTGGAGAACGAGAAGTCGGATGGTGGCTTCAAGGGTGTCGCCATGGTCATGATAGGGTTATTGCGGTAATAAACCCGTTGGATTCGCACCACGGGTTGGTTGCTTTTGCCACCCGCGTAATAGCCCGTGAATTCGCCAAAGGGGCCTTCAGGCAATGTTTCCCCTGGGTACATTTCGCCTTCCAACACAATTTCACTGTGTGCAGGCATGGGCAACTTGTGAACCTCACTCAAGACCACATCAAAGGGCAATCCTCGGTGGCCACCGGAGTAATCGAACTCAGACAAGCCAAATCGCAATTCATTGCCACCCGCCAAAAACAGCATGGGGTCGTGACCACAAGAAATGAGCACAGGACAAGGTTTGCCCATTGCAAAGTATTTGTCGCGAATTTGACGCCCATGTTTGCCTGGCGAAGTCCAAAGGCCCACTTTGTTTTTGTCGTGCGCCATGGCCCGATAAGTGCCGATGTTGATCCAGTCCAGCTCGGGGTCGCGCATGATGACCAAATCATCGGTGCCAATGTACCGGCCACCATCTAGCTCGTGCAGCAAGGGAATGGGGAACTTGAAAATATCGACATCTTCATCGCGGTCTACGTTTTCCAAAATGGGGCCGGTTGCCACAACACGTGGTGGAATGGGCTCGTGTTTTTTCATGCGGTTGCGATAAGCTTGCACCACATCCATCGGGCCACTTGGCACAGGGAAACCCAAGGTCAAAGCCAGACGTTTGGATGAATTGGTACCGCCCGACAGCAAGCGATAGCCTGGCGGGTAACCTGGAATGTTGTCAAACAAGATGGCCTTGGGCTCGCCCTTGCGCGAAGAATTGACAATCTCAGCCAGAGTGCCAACTTCCAAATTCCAATCGGCCCCAGAGATGTGCAAGACCTCATCGGCATTTTCAGCGCGGGCTAGAAGTTCACGCAAATCCAGGTGCGGTCCGTCATAGTCGTTCCATGCCTTGGTTAAGCTCTGGGGTTTTGAAGAAGTGTCTGGCATGTTGAACTTTCAAATGAATAAATAAGCTGATTTTTCAAGCGTCAAAAAATCAATCAGCTTTGATTTGAGCTGCTTTGACCACGGGCGGCCACCGTTTTAATTCAGCAGAGAGAGTGTCCGCCATTATTTGGGGAGAGCCACCACCAGCGTCAATTCCCTGCTTCGCAAGGTTAGCCACGATCTCAGGATTTTTTAAGACAAGATTCACTTCTTGGTTGATCGATTGAATCACCTGTGGGGACGTGCCCTTGGGGGCCATCAAACCGTACCAAATATCGACCTGCACTTTGGGCAGGCCTTGCTCTTTGAAGGTAGGCACTTGCGGCATTTGCGGCACGCGATCAGAACTGAGGACCGCCAATATTTTGAGCTTGCCCGCTTTGACCAAAGGCATGACGGTGTGAACCGGCGCGATCATGGCTGATACATGGCCCGCGGCCACATCGTTGACAGCGCCAGCAGTGCCTTTGAAGGGAACGTGAAACAGGTTCAAGCCTGCTTCAAACTTAAGCAATTCCATGGCCAAGTGTTGCGGCGTACCATTTCCTGGGGACGCGTAATTGACGCCCTTGGCACTTGTTTTGGCCATTTGCAAAAACTCGGCCAAGGTGTTGGCTGTTGAGCTGCTAGGAACCACCAAGCACAAGGTGCCAGTGCCTAACAAAGCCACTGGCGCGAAATCTTTCACAGTGTCAAAGGGCAAGTTGGGATTGACCGCAGCATTGGTGGCAAAAGTGGTGCCGACCACCAGCAAGGTGGCGCCATCAGGTTTGGCCCGGGTGACGAGATCGGCTGCGATATTGCCGCTGGCCCCGGCTTTGTTTTCAACCACGGTGGCGTAGTTGCCCTTGATAGAAAACTGTTGGCTTAGCGTTCTTGCAAGGATGTCTAGGCCGGTGCCAGGGGAGGCAGAGACGATTAAGCTTAGATTGGCAGGTGCAGCCTGAAGGCCGCTTGTGCCCAAAATGACGGTTGAGGCCAAAGTCAGAAACAACCGAATCAGAGATTCTTGAACCTTCATTTTTACCTTCATTCAGACTTGTTAAGGACAGATCTATTGTGAAGGATACGGATGAATTCAGCGCTCTAGAGGCCTTAAGGGCTTTCTCTTACTAGAGTTTTTCTCACGCAAAATTTTCGGTATCCACTTCGGAATTTGACTGGGCGTTGTAACGGCTTCCTTGAACGGTTTTTTCGTTGATAAGGGCATCAAGCTTTGCAATGAGGTCCGTGCTGAGTTTCACATCGCTGGCGCCAATGTCGTCGTGCAAATGGGACACGCTGGTCGTGCCTGGAATAGGAACAATGTGAGTGTCTTTGTGCAGCAGCCAAGCCAGAGCCAACTGAGCTGGCGAGCAACCTGCTTCTTGTGCCAATCTGTTGTAAGGTGCAAACAACTTGAAGTTGGCAGCATAGTTTTCAGGGGTGAAACGCGGCATGCCTTTTCGGATGTCTTTGGCATCAAAGGAATTAAGGTCTAGTTCGCCACACAAAAAACCACGCGCCACAGGACTGAAGGCTACGAAGGTAGTGCCCAACTCTTTGCACGCCTGCAGCACCGCAATTTCCGGATTGCGCGTCCACAAAGAGTACTCCGTTTGGACTGCCGTGATGGGGTGTACGGCATGCGCTTTGCGCAGGGTACTGGCCGAAACTTCAGACAAGCCAATGCTTTGGATTTTGCCTTGGCGCACTAAATCACTGAGTGCGCCCACGCTGTCTTCAATCGGTACTTTTTTGTCCCAACGGTGCAAGTAGTACAAGTCAATGACATCTGTTTGCAAACGCTTCAAAGCTTCTTCGCAGGTCTTGCGAATGGTTTCGGGGCGACCGTCAATGACACGCACCAATTTGCCATCGCCATTTACATCTACTCCCGTCATGCCACATTTGCTAGCCAAGATGATTTTCTGGCGATGCGGTTTGAGCACTTTGCCGACCAAAGTTTCGTTGGCGCTAAAACCGTAAAGTGCCGCAGTGTCAAAAAATGTGACGCCGGCATCCAAAGCCGTGAGCAAGACCTTTTCAGCTTGCGCTTCTGAAACGGGGGCGCCATAAGCATGGCTTAAATTCATGCAGCCCAAACCAATTTCGCTGACTTGGAATGGACCTAGTTTTCTAGTTGCACTTTTTCGCGCCCGTTCAGCCACCGTTTCGAGTGGCAACTGTTGGTAATCGTCGTTGAACACCTCGAAACTGTAATCGCCACGGTAGCCTATCCGTTCAAGACGAAGTACCAAGTCGGCCAATTGGTCGCTGTGAACGCCCTCCCCAGGAAAGACGCGGAAAGTACGGGCTGTGGTCATGCGTTCTTCAAATGAAGGTGTTTCATGCCACATGAAATCGGACAGCTGTGCTAAAAAATGCGATCAGGGTCGATGTCTTCAATTGCATCAAGGGGTGTCTTGGCCGCAAAAATGTGAAACGAATCGATGCCAATGCCCAAGTTGGGGCAATCTGCGCGGCAGACCACATCCCAACTGGTGGTGAACTCATTCACGGTACGGCCCCATGACAATCCTTCATAGGCAACCTTGATGCCCAAGGGGATGGCCATCATGGCCAATTTTTTCAAGTCTTTTGCGATGAGGTCTAAATCTTCGGTGGCGTGACGCGACGTAGAAGAGCAAGCTAGCAATACTTTGCTGCCTGTGGCCGCACACATCTCAAGCATGGACTTCGCAATGTCCACTTTGTAACTGTGCAAGTGACCCGACAAGCCCTCAAAGTCTCTGAGTACTTGAAAACCTGTAGGTCGCAGACCACTTTCTTGAACGGCTTTGACTGCCGCCTTCACGCCACCAGGGTGCCCCACCAAATCACGCGCCATGAGCATGACTTGCGAAAAGCCCACACTTTTCATAGCGTCTAGTTTGGCCTCCAATGGCCCAGCCATTGTGATCGTGTCCATGCCATAACCGTCGAGCAAATTCATGGCAATTCCTTAAGAAGCTTGGTGAACCAGTTCAAAAGACACAGCGCCCAGTGCACTGCGTGTCAGAGCACCTCGATCTTCTGGATGCAGTTCTTTGGACTCCACAAATTCAACGCCGTTGGCTTTGAGTGTTTTCACAGCCTGCGCCACATCTTTCACACCAAAACCAATTCGCTTGAGTGACTCGGGTGCATCGTCTGCTTCCATCCAAGGATCGGGCTCAATGAGTTGCCAAAGAAATTGGCCACAGGGACTCTTCATCAATTTGCCTTTGGGCAAGATGCCAAAGCGTTCGTCATCAGGAATGACAGAGAAATCAAACATATGTTCGTAATACGCCATCCAGTCTTCGCTGCGAGCCGAACCGATGTATTGGACGACACCAAAGTAACTCATGCCCTCAACCGCTGCAGGATGTTGATCCACTGTGGGAATGGGTTTGAAGTCAATGTCGTAGATGGAAAACTCTTGCCAGCGATCGACAAAGTAGTAGCGTGTACCACCAGGGCCATGGATGGCAGGAATGTGCAACTCCATGGCTTGAGCTTGACTGGCCACAGACCAAGCGCCTAAATCAATACAACGGGTGTGCGCCTTCAGGGCATCTTGAACACGAAAAGCGACTGCAGAAATTTCAGCCTGCCCATCGGCAGTAGCACTCACTCTCGCATCGTCAGGGTTGGCATTGACCACCAGGTTCATGCCACCTTGACGGTATAGCGTGACTTCCCGAGAACGATGACGCGCAACGGGCCTAAAGCCCATGGACTCTAGAACCTGACCCAAAGCCTGGGGCCGATTGGTGGCGTATTCAATGAACTCAATGCCTTGAATACCCAATCGGTTGGGCATTTCTGGAACGGCTTCTCGGTCAGTTGTGCGTAAATTCATATTTCAGTCCCATCTCAGTTTTCAACCCAAGCTTGCAACAGTTCGAAGCACATCAGCAGTTGTCGTTTTGAAACCGAAGTATTCCAGATAAACAGGAATTTGTTCAAACAACATGTCCGAGCCTAATTGAACCTGGCACCCCCGATTCTGTGCTGCCTGCAGGAACGCGGTCATCTCAGTGCGCATCACAACTTCACCCACAAAAGTTTCAGGCGCAAGGCGTGAAACGTCTATTGGCAATGGGTCACCATCGTTCATTCCCATGGGCGTTGCGTTCACCACCAAGTCATGACCGTCAGGGTCATTTGAACCGGTGTTGACTTGAATGTGTGGATATTCATTCACAAGCCTTTGTGCCAAGGCCTCACAGGCTGAGGTGTTGACATCAAACAAGCTAATAGCACTGATTTTTTCAGCAGCCAAAGAGGCGGCAATGGCTGAACCCACGCCCCCTGTGCCAACCACCATGGCGTGCTTGCCAGTGAGGTCGAAGCCTTTTCTTTGAACGCCTCGGACAAAACCTGTGCCATCAAACATGTCGCCCACCAAACGCCCCCGCGCATCCAGCTTCACCGCATTACAAGCACCGGCCACTTTGACTGTAGGTGTGACTTCATCCAGAAGACCCACAGTGGTCACTTTGTGCGGCATAGTGATCAACGCACCCCGAATATTGGTCAATTGAAAAACTGATCGCAGGAAAACGGGGTAATGTTCTGCCTGACATCCCATCGGCACCACCAACGCATTGATTCCCTCTTTTTCAAAGTAAGGGTTGTAAATCAAAGGTGACTTGAAGCTGTGTGTGGGATAGCCAATGTGGGCGATTAACTCTGTATTGCCGTCAATGTTCATATTGAAGAAATAAAAAAGCGAAGCTCCAAGACAAGCTTAGAGACTTCGCAATGTAAAAACATAAAAGGTCTAGGGTAGGACCTGATGACAGCTTAAATTACTTGCGCAATTTGGTCAGTTCAGCTTGCAACTCAGCCACAGTGGCCGCAATGGCTTCACCATGCTTGGCAATCACAGGCTTCATTTTGTCGCGCAAGATGGTCATTTCTGATTCTGGCAAAGTCGTCACAGCCATGCCGTTCTTCTTCAAACCTTCCAAGGTACCTGCTTCCAATGCGCGTGCTGTAGTGCGCTGGAATTTAGAAGACTCAGTCACAGCATCAGTAACGATCTTCTTTTCGGCTGCAGAAAGGGTATCCCAGAATTTTTTGCTGATGACCACAGACTGAGGGTTGTATTGGTGGCCCGTCAAAGCCAGGTGTTTTTGTACTTCAAACAACTTGGCACCATTGATGGTTGCAACGGGGTTTTCTTGTCCGTCCACAGCCTTTTGCTCAAGCGCTGCATACAACTCGGGGAATGGCAGTGGTGTTGGGTTTGCGCCCAATGCTTTCACCCAGTCCACGTTGATCGGGTTTGGAATCACGCGCAATTTCAGACCATCGATGTCAGACACTTTGTTGATGGCGCGCCTGCTGTTGGACATATGGCGAAAGCCCAGTTCGTAGTAGCCCAAACCGACCAAGCCTTTTTCTTCCAGTTTGGTGTGCATTTTTTTACCAAAAGCACCATCCACCACCACATCTGCTTCTTTGCCGCTGGCAAACATGAAAGGGAAATCGAACACCGCAAAGTCTTTAACTTGGCTGGCAAAAATACCTGAGTTCATGGCAGCCATTTCCAAAGTACCACCTTGAATGGCTGACACATTGGCTTGGTCACTTCCCAAAGCACCGCCAGGGAAAACATTGACCTTGATTTTTCCGCCAGATTGCTTTTCAACAATTTCTTTGAACTTTTCCATGCCTTGCACGATGGGGTGGCCCACGGCGTTTTGGTTGGCAAACTTGATGGTTTTGTCTTGCGCGGAAGCAACGCCCATCGCAGCCAATGCGACGGCAGCCAGAACAGTCTTGATAAAAACACGCTTCATGTCAGTGTCTCCTGATGAAATTAACGGTCGTACGCAGAACAAGGATTCCACAGCCCGGCGTACCCGGTCAGGCCGCGGAAAGAAAAATCAATAGAACCAGCGAGCAGGCACCATCACCAAAGCAGGCCAGATCACCATGGCAAACATGATGGCAAACTGCGCCAGCATGAACGGCATGACACCCCGCGTCACTTCGTCCATGCTGATCTTGCCAACCCCCGCAACAGCGTTCAACACGGTGCCCACGGGTGGCGTGATCAAACCAATGGCATTGTTAATGATGAAAAGCACGCCAAAGTAAACAGGGTCAATGCCGGCAGCTTTCACAACCGGCATTAGCACAGGCGTTAAAAGCAAAATGGTGGGGGTCATGTCAAGCGCCGTGCCCACCACCATCGTAATGATCATGATGGTCATCATCAACAAGCGTGGACTGTCCAAAAGGGGCTGCAACAAGGCGATCAATTGGGCAGGTAGATTGGCCACCGTAATCAACCAAGCTGAAACCATGGCTGCTGCAACCAAAAACATCACTATGGCGCTGGTTTTAGCAGCTGAAACAAACAAGGGCACGATCGATTTGAAGCTCAGTTCTTTGTAAACAAACATCGAAATAAGCAAGGCATAAACGGCAGCCACCACGGCAGCTTCTGTCGGGGTGAACACACCAAACTTCAAACCAAATACGACGATCAAAGGCAATACCAAAGCCCAAGTCGCTTCGCGCATTGCAACACCCACTTCAGCCATAGATTTTCTGGGAGGAACTTTGACAAATTCTTTGCGTGCTAACCACCACCATGTGACCCACAGTGCCGCACCCAGCATGAGACCCGGCACGATACCTGCCATGAAAAGTTTAGAAATGGAGACATTACCGGCAACACCAAAAATTACAAATCCAATGCTGGGTGGAATGACGGGGGCAATGATGCCAGCAGATGCAATCAAGCCAGCCGATCGTGCTCGGTCATGGCCCGCAGCCACCATCATGGGCAACAGCAATGCCGTCAAGGCAGCAGCATCCGCCACAGCAGAACCAGACAAAGCAGCCATGATGACAGCCGCCATGATGGTCACATAACCCAAGCCACCCTTGATGTGTCCTACACAGGCCATGGCAAAGTTCACGATACGACGTGACAATCCGCCTGCATTCATGATTTCACCAGCCAGCATGAAAAAAGGCACGGCCAAAAGCGGAAAGCTGTTAGATCCTTCGATCAAGTTTTGCGCCAAAATTTGCGCATCGAACATATTGAGGTGAAGCATGAGAGCGACACCGCAAATGAGCAAGGAAAAAGCAATGGGCACGCCCAAGGCCATGGCACCCAACAAAGATAAAACGAAGATTGCAATGGTCATTTGAATGTCTTTGAATAGGTGCTTAACGTGATTTGCCGTGGGGTGCTTCTTCGGATTCTTGGAACATCATCAGTTCTTCATCCTTCGTCTGCCCTGTGATTAGCTTGAAAAAATCAAGTGCAATCAACAAACCACCTAAGACCGCAAAAATTATTCCTGGGAAGTAAACCCAACTGAGTGATACCTCCATGACCGCGCTGGTACTTGTCCAATTGATCACAGCTTGTTTGTAGGCGCCTACGAATATCAGATAGCAGCAAAGCATCATGAGCAATTGGGACAGTCCCATGCAGATCTTTTGACCGAAAGGGCCAAGTCGCCCCACCAACATATCGGTGCCCAAATGCTCATGCGA
>JAJTGB010000117.1 GCA_021298995.1 Comamonadaceae bacterium
TCGTTCAAGACCAGGACGTTGATAGGTCAGGTGTGGAAGCGCAGTAATGCGTTAAGCTAACTGATACTAATTGCTCGTGCGGCTTGACCCTATAACTTTGATCGCTTGATTAGCAATAATCAAGTTCACGATCAAGGAAGTTATGCCAAGTTTGACGCATTCAAAATACGGCTGAAATGCCAATCTAATTCGAACTCTGTGAATTTGTTTTCTTGACCGTGGTGGTCAAGAGAGCGTAAAAGTTTTGCCTGATGACCATAGCGAATTGGTACCACTCCTTCCCATCCCGAACAGGACAGTGAAACGATTCAGCGCCGATGATAGTGCGGGTTCCCGTGTGAAAGTAGGACATCGTCAGGCTCTTATAGCGAGAAACGCCCCATAGAAATATGGGGCGTTTTTTTTCGTCTATTTTTTCTGCTGCTGTTATAAATTGACAATCAAATTGTCTTGGATGGTCAGCGCCTGGCTGCGCTGCAAATCTTTTAAGAGTTCTTGAACCCAATCTTGCACACTCATGTGGGGTGCATGCGTCTGATGCAGGGTTTGAATGTATCGAATGCCAGTTGCCCATTTCATAAAATCGGCGCTAGCAACCTGATGCAATTCCAATAATTTGTATTTCAACAAAACCTTGGCGCCATAGCGCGCATGTTTTTCAGGGTTTTGCACAAACCCATCCAACTTCTTTCTAGCCACAGCCAGGGCATTCTCAACATCTTGAAAAATAGCGCCATGACCCGGAATGATCCAGTTGGCTTGAAGAGACTCAATTAAATCAAGGGTCTGGCTCACTTCGTTGAATGCAGACACGCCTTCCAACTCCGGAAACACCACACCAAAGCCATTGGCCCACAAAGCATCTGCAGAAATGAGGATGCGCTGTGAAGCTTCAAACAAAATAACAGAGTGAGGGTCGTGGCCTGGCGCTGCCAAAACTTGCCAATCTAAATTGGCCAGTTGAAGCACTTGCCCGTGTTGGAGCAACGCATCAAATTGAAAACGGGGGCATAACTGTCCCGTGGGCTCATAGCTCAATGCGGCTTCATCCCAAACAGCCACCGCTTTTGATTCACCAGGAGGAATGTGCGTTCTGATGTTGGGATAACTTGCCTGCAAAATGGCGTTGCCACCACAGTGATCACTGTGCAAGTGCGTGTTCACCAAGCGGTCGAGTGGTCTGCCATTCAATGCGTTTTGCACCAGCATCAATGTTTGCGACTGATGCGTCACATAGCCACTGTCTACCAGGGTGGCCGAATGCTCATCGGTGAAAAGAATGTTGTTGGCAGACAGCCAGCCTCGCTCAAAAACTTGAAGCCCTGGAATGTTCAGTGATTGATCAGGTGCCAATCTATCAGACCTGGTTAAATTTTATTCAAGCGTTCAGTGCGTATTGCTTCTGAGCTCGCGTCGCAAAATTTTGCCTACATTGGACTTGGGCAATTCATCTCTGAATTCAATGTACTTGGGTCGCTTGTAGCCTGTGAGGTTGTCGTGGCAATACTTGGCCACGGCATCTTCGGTGAGCATGCTGTCGCCACGCACCACAAAGACCTTGATGGTTTCGCCCTGCATGGTGTCGGGAATGCCAATGGCAGCACACTCCACCACGCCGGGGCACAGTGAAATAACGTTTTCCAATTCGGAGGGGAACACGTTGAAGCCGCTCACAATGATCATGTCTTTCTTGCGATCGACAATTCTGAAAAATCCTTTTTCATCCATGATGCCCACGTCGCCCGTGCGCATGAAGCCATCGGGCGTGAAGGCTTTGCGTGTTTCTTCTTCTTGCTTGTAATAGCCCACCATGACGTTGGGGCCGCGAATGCAAATTTCACCCGACTCACCTTGGGCCAAGCTCTTGCCATCGTCGTCTTTGATGGCCATTTCGATGCTGGGCAAAGGCAAGCCAATGGAGCCGCTGAATGAAGTTTGCGTCACTGGATTGTTGGTCCCAATGGCGCAGGTTTCACTCATACCCCAGCCTTCAATCATGGCGCTGCCTGTGGCGGACTGCCAAGCACGGGCTGTGCCTTCGGAAGCGGCCATACCGCCCGCTTGCGTGAGGCACAGATTGGAGAAATCGATGGTCTTGAACATGGGGTGCTGCATCAAGGCATTGAACAAAGTGTTGACGCCAGGCAGCAGGTGGAAGGGCCGCATTTTCAGGGTTTCAATGAACTTGGCAAAGTCGCGCGGGTTGGGCACCAAGGTGAGGTGCGAGCCTTGGCGAATGGCCAAAAAACAAAGCGTCAATGCAAAGATGTGATACAGCGGCAGTGCGGCAATGCTATTGACTTTGCGCAAATCGGGCAGGCGTTGCAGGGCAGGCGCAAACCAAGTTTCGGCTTGCAAAATGGCCGCCACAATATTGCGGTGAGTGAGCACGGCGCCTTTGGACAAGCCGGTGGTGCCGCCGGTGTATTGCAAGAACGCAATGTCATCCAGCGACTGCGGCACAGATCTGAAACTCATATTGCGACCTGCCGCAATGGCCTGCTTGAACGAGGTCACTTGGTGCTTGTCGCCCAAGGGCAATTCAAACTCAGGCACCATTTTGGCCAAATGTCGAACCGCAAAAGTAATCCAACGACCGTAGAAGGGACCCAGCAAATCGCCCATCGATGCCAAGACCGTGTGCTTAATTTGAGTGTGTTCAATCACTTCGCTCAAAGTGGATGCAAAGTTTTCCAAGATCACAATGGCCGATGCGCCAGAGTCTTTCAATTGGTGTTGAAGCTCACGCGCGGTGTACAAAGGGTTGACATTGACGCAGGTGTAACCGGCACGCAAGATGGCCGCCATGGTGACCGCAAACTGAGGAATGTTGGGCAACATCAAGGCAATGCGGTCGCCAGGCTGAAAGCCTTGCGCCTGGAACCAAGCGCCCAGAGCCTGTGACAGTTGGTCTAGCTCCCGATAGGTCATCCACCTTTCCATGCAAACAGAAAAGGGCGTGTCGCCATGCTTTTGAAAGGCCTGATTGAGCAAATCGGTCAATGAACCATATTCATTGGGATCGATCTCGTGCTTCACGTTGGCGGGGTAATTCTTCAGCCAAATCTTGTCCATGTACTGCTCCTCGGAATGTAGGCATTGTCGTCAATCCGAGGTGCCGTCGCCATGAGGCATTACCCCTGACAGGGATTGCAAAAGGCTATTTTTGTCCGCTGAGCGACAAGTCCCATTTCAGCGCAAATTGCGCTAGCGCACAGACAGCGTGGCAGAGTTGTGCAAGAATGCGGGTAAACCCTATGTTTCAATTCGCTCATTTCACCCAAGCACTCTGGCGCCGCTGGATGCGGTGGATCCCTGTTCGCATTTTGAGCACCCAGCACCGACCCAAAATCAGTGCGCATTTGAAAAGCTTAGGACCACACGACCGGTATTTGCGTTTTGGCTATGCTGCCACCGACGAGCAAATAGACCATTACGTGGCCAAACTCAATTTTGGCCGGGATGACATCTATGGTGTTTTCAACCGGCGCTTGGAAATAGTGGCCATGGCCCATTTGGCATTTTCGGTAGATCCCCAATGGGCCACCTGCGCCGAATTTGGGGTGTCCGTCGACCTGAAAATGCGCGGTCGCGGCTTGGGCGCGCGTTTGTTTGAGCGGGCTGTGATGCACGCGCGCAATCAAGGCGTTGCCTTGTTGTTCATTCATGCCTTGAGCGAAAACACCCCCATGCTCAAAATTGCCCGCAAAGCGGGTGCTCGGGTGGAGCGCGATGGCAGCGAAAGTGATGCGTACCTCAGCCTGCCAGTGGCCAACATTGACAGCCAAGTGGACGAAATCCTCGAGGAGGGTATGGCCGATTTAGACTTTCAAATCAAGGCCCGCGCCAAGCAGTTCTCTCAATTTCTTCAGACATTACAGGAAGTGCGAAAAGGGGTTCGTGAATCCCGTCACAAATCTAGCGTTTAATCCGCTATCCTAGAGGTTCTGCAACAACGGCGCCATGCCAATCCACCTGTGTCCGACCCCCATCCTGCGCGTTTGAACGAACGAGAAGACAAACGCTCATTTCTCCAAAAACTGGCTGAGTTTCTTCACCCCGGTCCCGACTCCAAAGACGAGCTCATCGAGACGCTGGTCGAAGCCGAAGACAACAAAATTATCAACGCGCAAAGCCGCTTCATGCTGGAGGGCGTGATTCGCATGGCAGACATGACGGCGGGCGATGCCATGGTGGCCGCACCGCGCATGGATTTGCTGTCCATCGATGCGCCGTTTGATGAGTTGCTGCACCAAGTGATTGACACAGCGCACTCGCGTTTTCCTGTGTATGAAGACGACCGCGAAAACATCATTGGCATTTTGATGGCCAAAGATTTATTGAAGCTGCAGCGCGCCCCTGAACTCAATATTCGGGCTTTGCTCAGGCCCGCGGTGTTTGTACCGGAAAGCAAAGGCTTGAACGATTTGCTCAGGCAGTTTCGAGACAACCGCCAGCACCTGGCCATCGTCATAGATGAGTTTGGACGCACCGCAGGTTTGATCACCATTGAAGATGTGCTCGAAGAAATTGTGGGCGAAATTGAAGACGAGTTTGACATTGAAGAAGAGGCCGGCGACATCTTTGGTTTGGCCGATCAAACGTACCGCGTGAGCGGTGACACATCGCTCGAGCGTGTGTCCGAGGCTTTTGGTGTTCAGCTCAACCCCGAAGTCACAGACGAAGAAAACCACCACTTCGACACCATCGGTGGATTGGTTGCGCACGAAATGGGACACGTGCCCAAACGCGGTGAGAAGTTCAGCTTGTCGGGCTTGGATTTTGTGGTCTTGCACACGCGCGGTGGTGCGGTGCGTTGGTTCAAAGTCTCCCCCACTCCCAACTTGAAAAAATAAAGATCATGTGGCGCCTGGCCCTGTCAGTTGCAGCGGGTGTGGTACACGGTTTTTCAATGGCCTGGCCCGCTTCGGTGTTGGGCAGTGGCCTAGGCGTGGCCGGTGTGAGTTCAGGCTTTTTGCAGTGCGCCAGTTTGGGTGTCTTGGCGGCGCTGCTGTTGTCAAGAGCAAACCAAGAAGCCAATGCATGGCGGCAAGGTGCTTTGCTGAGTGCTCTTTTTGCATGCAGTGCCATGGTGGCCACTTGGGGCTGGTTGTATGTGTCGATGCATCGCTACGGCGGCTTGCCGCCTTGGCTGTCCGCATTGGCGGTGCTGCTTTTGGCAGCGGCGCTGTCGCTTTATTTTGCGGCAGCTGGTGCGGTGTGGGTGGCCTTGTTCAGGCGCTGGATGTTGTCTGCGCACTTGAATGACGGACGCTTGAATGACAGGCGCTCTGCCATGCCAGAGTTCAAACGCGCGCTGGCAGGCCTGCTCTTGTTTGCTGCCCTTTGGACTTTGGCCGAGCTGTGCCGCGGTCAGCTTTTTACGGGCTTCCCTTGGGGGGCGGGTGGCTACGCGCATCTGGAAAGCAGCTTGGCGGGCTATGCCCCATGGATTGGCGTTTATGGCATCGGGTTCTTGGCGGCCTGTTTGGCCATGGGCGTTCCGCTGCTTGTTTCGGGCCTCATGGCCGGTCGAACACGGGCCTGGCAGATGATCAGCGTGGGCGTGCTCATGGTGGTTGTGCTTGTTCCTCTGGGTCTTCAACAAGCCGCGCCCGAATTTACACAGGCCGCAGGCAAATTGAAAGTGCGGCTGCTGCAAGGCAATATTCCTCAAGACGAAAAATTCATTCCGGGGCAAGGCGTCCAGCAAGCACTGAGTTGGTATGCCGAGCAACTGCTGGCCAATTCGGAGCCGCTGGTGGTCACCCCAGAAACAGCCATTCCAGTGTTGCCTCAACAGCTCGCGCCTGCTTACTGGCAAGTGCTGAAAGACAAATACGCGCCCCCCAACGGAACTGCGCAGTTGCCTGTCACACCACAAGCCGCGTTGGTGGGAATTCCCATGGGCGGGCCTGGCGTGGGCTACAGCAATTCTGTACTGACACTGGGCCCAGCAGACCTCAACTACCGCTATGACAAACACCACCTGGTGCCATTTGGCGAATACGTGCCGCCCTTTTTCCAGTGGTTTGTGCGCTTGATGAACATGCCTTTGGGCGACTTCGCGCAGGATCGCCCGCCGTCCAGTGTTTTGAAATGGCAAGGCCAGCGTTTGTTGCCGCAAATTTGCTATGAAGACTTGTTTGGGGAAGAAGTAGCGCGCTACTTTGCCAAGCCCGAAGACGCGCCCACTGTCTTGGTCAACATGAGCAATTTGGCTTGGTTTGGAGACACCACAGCGCTGGCGCAGCATGTGGCCATTTCGCGCATGCGCGCACTGGAATTTCAACGGCCCATCATTCGTGCCACCAACACCGGTTTAACGGGCTGGGTCGATGCGCAAGGCACCGTGCGCGAGTCCTTGCCGCCGTTCACGCGAGGCGCTTTGGTGATTGAGTTTGAGGGTCGCTCGGGCCTCACGCCCTACGCCCAGTGGACTTCGCGGTGGGGCTTGGCGCCACTTTGGTGGCTTTGCGCTGCAATAGTTCTGGTTTTAGGCGTGTTTTCTCGGCGCTCTGGCACGCGCTCGCTTTAAAATCAAGGGTTGCCGCCGCTGTTCGGGGGCGTTCTCATTTTGAAGCCATGTTGACCTTCCAACAAATTATTTTGAAATTGCAGTCCTACTGGGACGCTCAAGGCTGCGCGCTGTTGCAGCCCTATGACATGGAAGTGGGTGCAGGCACTTCGCACACCGCCACCCCAACCGTTTGCAGCACTACTACCAATACCAAGTGGTGCTCAAGCCCGCACCTTCCAACATTTTGGATTTGTACTTGGGCTCGCTCGAAGCCTTGGGCTTTGATCTCAAAAAGAACGACATTCGTTTTGTGGAAGACGATTGGGAAAATCCAACTTTGGGCGCATGGGGTTTGGGCTGGGAAGTGTGGCTCAACGGCATGGAGGTGACGCAGTTCACTTACTTCCAACAAGTGGGTGGCATTGATTGCAAACCCATCACAGGCGAAATCACCTACGGCTTGGAGCGTTTGGCCATGTACTTGCAAGGTGTCGACAACGTTTACAACTTGAAGTGGACCGACACGCTCAGCTATGGCGATGTGTACCACCAAAACGAAGTAGAGC
Organism: Comamonadaceae bacterium; assembly: GCA_021298995.1. GTDB lineage: Bacteria > Pseudomonadota > Gammaproteobacteria > Burkholderiales > Burkholderiaceae_C > Limnohabitans_A. The sequence goes on from JAJTGB010000117.1 coordinate 7,087, forward strand.
AATCGACTTACAACTTTGAGCATTCCGATGCCGAGTTCTTGTTCACCGCTTTCTCGGCCTACGAAAAACAAGCGCAGCATCTCATTGGCGAGCAACTCGCATTGCCGGCCTACGAGCAAGTGCTCAAAGCCGCACACACTTTCAATTTGCTCGATGCGCGCGGTGCTATCAGCGTCACAGAGCGCGCGGCTTACATTGGCCGCATTCGCAATTTGGCGCGAGCCGTTGCGCAAAGTTACTTTGAAAGCCGCGAGCGTTTGGGCTTCCCCATGGCGCCTCGCGAATGGGTCGAACAGCTCAATGCCTTGAGCAAGAAGGCTGCCTGAAGGCAAGAATTAACATGACACATCAAAACCTTCTGGTCGAATTGTTTGTAGAAGAGCTGCCACCCAAGGCGCTCAAAAAATTGGGTGAGTCTTTTGCCAACGTGTTGTTTGAGCAATTGCGCGATGCAGGGCTCACGGGTTCAGATGCCGTGGTCACGCCCTTTGCCTCGCCACGTCGGTTGGCAGCGCATGTCACGCAAGTGGCGGTACAAGCGGCCGACAAAGCGGTGCAACAAAAACTCATGCCCGTCTCGGTGGGCCTCGATGCCAATGGCAACGCCACACCCGCCTTGCTCAAAAAATTGCAAGCCATCGGTGCCGATGTTTCAAACCCTGCTGCGCTGGTGGCGTCGCTCAAGCGTGCACCCGATGGCAAAGCAGAAGCCTTGTTCTACGACAGCGTGGCCAAAGGCGCCACGCTGCTTCAAGGTTTGCAAAAAGCCTTGGACGAAGCGCTGGCCAAGTTGCCCATTCCCAAAGTCATGACCTACCAACTGGAAACCGATTGCGAATTGCCGGGTTGGACCAGTGTCAACTTTGTGCGCCCTGCACATGGCTTGGTGGCCTTGCATGGCACGCAAGTGGTGCCCGTAAAAACTTTGGGCTTGAAGGCGGGTCAAACCACGCATGGCCATCGCTTTGAAGCCAATGTGTCGCCCGTGGTCATTCAAGATGCCGACAGTTATGCGGCCACGCTGGCGCGCGATGGCGCCGTCATTGCCAGCTTTGCCGAGCGCCGCGCAGAAATTGTGAAGCAGCTGCATGCCGCTGCGGCCAAAGTGGGTGGCGGTGCCAAAGCCATTGAAGATGAAGCCTTGCTTGATGAAGTCACGGCCTTGGTAGAGCGACCCAATGTGCTCACCTGCGAATTTGAAAAACAGTTTTTGGAAGTGCCGCAGGAATGTTTGATTTTGACCATGAAGGCCAATCAAAAATATTTCCCGCTGCTCACGGCAGAAGGCAAGCTCACGCACCAGTTCTTGGTGGTGAGCAACATTTCGCCAGCAGACGCCAGTGCGGTCATTGGTGGCAACGAGCGGGTGGTGCGTCCGCGTTTGGCCGATGCCAAATTCTTTTTCGATCAAGACCGCAAGAAAACCTTGGCCTCGCGTGTTGAAGGTCTCCACAAAGTGGTCTATCACAACAAACTGGGCACGCAAGGTGAACGCATGGCGCGTGTGCGCGGCATTGCCAAAGCTTTGGGTCAAGCGCTGGGCGGTGATGCATTGGCGCAAGCTGCCGATACAGCCGCGCAGTTGGCCAAAACCGATTTGCTCACCGACATGGTGGGCGAGTTTCCTGAGTTGCAAGGCATCATGGGCGGCTACTATGCGCGCCACGATGGCCTAAGCACCGACATTGCCGACGCCATTGAAGACCACTATCGTCCGCGCTTTGCGGGCGACGAATTGCCTCGCAACCAAGTGGGCTTGGTGGTGGCTTTGGCCGACAAGTTAGAGACCTTGGTGGGCATGTTTGGCATTGGCAACTTGCCCAGTGGCGACAAAGACCCCTTTGCTTTGCGCCGCCATGCGCTGGGCATCATTCGCATGCTCATGGACAAAGATTTGGCGCTCGATTGGCGTCAGTTGTTGGCAATGGCCGTGCCTGTGTTTGGCGACAAAATCACCGACCCCTCCGAAGCCTTGACCAGCTTCTTGTTCGATCGCTTGGCGGGCTCATTGCGCGAACACGGTTACAGCGTTCAAGAGGTCGATGCTGTGTTGGCTTTGCACCCTGCGCGCTTGGGTCAAATTCCCAAACTGCTTGCAGCGGTGCGCGCATTTGCGGCATTGCCCGAGAGTCCTGCCTTGGCCGCTGCCAACAAACGCATCGGCAATATTTTGAAGAAGGCCGATGAAGTGGATGCGCATGTGAATCCTGCCTTGCTCAAAGAAACCGCCGAGCAAAACTTGTATCAAGCCATGCAGCGCTTGCTGCCAGAGTCAGAGGCTTTGTTCAACGCTGGCGATTACACCGCTTCTCTGCAAACCCTGGCCGCATTGCGCTCGCCAGTCGATGCCTTCTTTGACGACGTCATGGTGAATGCCGAAGAAATGGATGTCCGCTTGAACCGCCAAGGCTTGCTCAAGTGTTTGCATGTGGCCATGAACCGCGTGGCCGATTTGTCTCGACTGGTGTCATGAAACTTGTCATTCTCGATCGCGATGGCA
>JAJTGB010000007.1 GCA_021298995.1 Comamonadaceae bacterium
ATTCTCGGGCTATAATTTAAAGCTTGTCGGCGTGTAGCGCAGCCTGGTAGCGCACTTGCATGGGGTGCAAGGGGTCGCGAGTTCGAATCCCGCCACGCCGACCATTCAATTTGAAGCAAGCTCTTGAGAATTTATTCTCAGGAGCTTTTTTCTGAGATTTTCAAAGCCTTCAGGGGCTTTCAAGAACTTGGTTCGGTACTTTGTTCGGCCTGAATGTTGATGGCCATTGGGCCTTTGGGGCCCTCAGCCAATTCAAAACTCACCCTCGAACCTTCCTTGAGACTCTTAAAGCCTTCCATGGTGATGGCTGAAAAGTGCGCAAAAGCGTCTGGCCCGCCACCATCGGGTTGAATAAACCCAAATCCCTTGGCGTCATTGAACCATTTGACTGTTCCACTGGGCATGCCTGTCTCCATCAGTTTTGTTCTGTATAGAACATTTAATTCACTGATATGTGAGTTGTCAATTCAAGGTTTACCCGACTGATGATAAATTGCTGCATTGCGTCATAAGGACTTTTGGGGCGCGGCAAGCAGAAGAGGGCCTAGCCTCTATAGAATGAAAACATGGCAACCGAGAAACCTCCAAAACCAAATTTACCCAAACCACCAGGATCTGTTGGTGAACCCGGACGTTCACCAGGAAATAGTGATTCTGTGGTTTTAGAAAGACGCCCTGCAAAAGTTGGGCCGCCACAGATGTACCAAGTGGTGATGTTGAACGACGACTACACTCCCATGGAATTCGTTGTCTTGGTTCTTCAAGAGTTTTTCAACAAGGACCGAGAAGCCGCCACTCAAATCATGCTGAAAATTCATTTGGACGGCAAAGGTGTTTGCGGCGTCTTTACCCGTGACGTGGCAGCCACCAAGGTGGACCAGGTGCTCGATGCAGCCAACCAAGCGGGCCATCCACTTCAGTGTGTGAGTGAGCCTGTGGCATGAATCGCACAATGAACAAGCAAGAATGTGGCATAAAGCAGTTGAAATTCAACAAATTTGCCCAACCTATTATTTTTTACCTCCGCAAGGCATTTAAGGAAATCACATGATTGCCCAAGAATTGGAAGTCAGTTTGCACATGGCCTTCGTTGAGGCGCGTCAACAGCGCCACGAGTTCATTACCGTGGAACATTTGTTGTTGGCATTGCTGGACAACCCTAGCGCAGCAGAAGTGTTGCGTGCGTGTTCAGCGCAAGTCGACGATTTGCGTCAATCGCTGTCGTCGTTTATCAAGGACAACACACCTCAAGTAGCAGGCACGGAAGAAGTTGATACACAGCCGACCTTGGGTTTTCAGCGGGTCATTCAGCGCGCCATCATGCACGTCCAATCGACTGGCAGTGGCAAGAAAGAAGTGACCGGTGCCAATGTGCTGGTGGCCATTTTTGGCGAAAAAGATTCTCATGCTGTTTACTATTTGCACCAACAGGGCATCACCCGTTTGGATGTGGTGAACTTCATTGCACATGGCATTCGCAAGAGCGATCCACCCGAGGCCTCCAAAGGCAACGACGCAGCGCCAGCACCCGAAAGCGAAGAAAGCAGTGGTGGTGGCGAGCGCAATGAAAAAGCCTCTCCTTTGGAGCAGTTCACACAGAACCTGAACCAGATGGCCAAAGAAGGCAAAATCGATCCACTCATCGGTCGTGAATATGAAGTTGAGCGCACCATTCAGATTTTGTGCCGTCGCCGTAAAAACAATCCTTTGCTGGTGGGCGAAGCCGGCGTGGGTAAAACCGCCATTGCAGAGGGTTTGGCATGGCGCATTACTCAAGGCAGCGTGCCAGAAATTTTGGCTGAGGCCGTGGTCTATTCACTCGACATGGGCGCACTGTTGGCAGGTACCAAATACCGCGGTGACTTCGAGCAACGCTTGAAGGGCGTCTTGAAAGCCTTGAAGGACAAACCCCATGCTGTCTTGTTCATCGACGAAATTCACACCTTGATTGGTGCAGGGGCTGCTTCTGGCGGCACGCTGGATGCTTCCAACTTGCTCAAGCCTGCACTGTCTAGTGGCCAATTGAAGTGCATTGGTGCAACCACTTTCACGGAATACCGTGGCATCTTTGAAAAAGACGCTGCCTTGTCACGCCGCTTCCAAAAGGTCGATGTGGTTGAACCCACTGTGGCTGAGACGGTGGATATTTTGAAGGGCCTGAAATCGCGCTTCGAAGAACACCACAGTGTGAAGTACGCCAATGCGGCGCTGCAAGCCGCTGCCGAGTTGTCTGCCAAGTTCATCAATGATCGTCAATTGCCCGACAAGGCCATTGACGTGATTGACGAAGCCGGCGCTGCCCAGCGCATCTTGCCGCCTTCCAAGCGCAAGAAAACCATTGGCAAAGCCGAGATTGAAGACATCGTGGCCAAGATTGCACGCATTCCGCCTGCCAATGTGTCTAACGACGACCGCAGCAAATTGCAAACTATTGAGCGCGATTTGAAGAGTGTGGTGTTTGGTCAAGACAAAGCACTTGAAGTGCTTGCTTCCGCTGTCAAAATGGCGCGCTCTGGTTTGGGTAAAACCGACAAGCCCATTGGCTCATTCTTGTTCAGTGGTCCTACAGGCGTTGGCAAAACCGAAGCCGCCAAACAGTTGGCCTACATCATGGGCATCGATCTCATCCGCTTTGACATGTCTGAGTACATGGAGCGTCATGCGGTGAGTCGCCTCATTGGCGCGCCTCCAGGCTACGTGGGCTTTGACCAAGGTGGTTTGCTCACTGAAGCTGTGACCAAGAAGCCCCATTGCGTGTTGCTCCTCGATGAAATTGAAAAAGCGCACCCCGACATTTTCAATGTGCTGTTGCAGGTCATGGACCACGGTACTTTGACGGACAACAACGGCCGCAAAGCCGATTTCCGCAACGTGATCATTATCATGACCACCAATGCGGGTGCCGAGACCATGAACAAGGCCACCATTGGCTTTACCAATCCGCGTCAAGCCGGCGATGAAATGGGCGATATCAAGCGCTTGTTCACCCCTGAGTTCCGCAACCGTTTGGATGCCATGGTCAGCTTCAAGGCCTTGGACGAGCAAATCATCATGCGCGTGGTCGACAAGTTCTTGCTGCAACTGGAAACACAGTTGTCAGAAAAGAAAGTGGATGTCACGTTCAGCGACAAGTTGCGCAAATTCTTGGCCAAAAAAGGTTTCGACCCGCTCATGGGCGCTCGCCCTATGCAGCGTTTGATCCAAGACACCATTCGCAAGGCTTTGGCCGACGAGTTGCTGTTTGGTCGATTGATCGATGGCGGTCGCTTGAGCGTTGATTTAGACGACAAAGACGAGGTGTTGCTCGACATTCAGCCTTTGCCCAAGAAGGAAGGCCGTAACTCCAAGTCTGAACCGCACGAGCCCGAAGAGGCCACAGCCAATTAAGGCAACTCAACAAAAAAGCCGGATTGATCCGGCTTTTTTTATCGCCGCCGGCCGCCCAAAATGCCGCCCAAGACCCCTCGAACAATTTCTCGCCCCACACTGGAGCCTATGGTGCGAACTGCTGACTTGACCATGGCTTGTGCCAAGCCGTCTTGTTTGGCCCCCCTTGGGCCTGTGCGGCCAAATAAAACGTCGCCAAGGCCGCTTAAAAGGGCGTTATCGCCTGTTTCATTGGAAGAGGGCGCGGCACTGGTGTTGGCAGACGGTGTGCCATTTGGGTTTGCGTTTGGGTTTGCGGCTGAATTTGGCTGCGCACCCTTGAGGCTCTCGTAAGCAGACTCACGGTCAATGGCTTTTTCATAAACACCTGCCACCAAGGAGTTGTCGAGCAAGGCTTTTCGCTGCTCGGGCGTGATGGGGCCCAGTTGGCTTCCGGGCAACATGACAAAGGCCTGCTGGGTGATACCAGGCCGGCCTTTCTCATCAAGGAAGCTGACCAAGGCTTCGCCCACGGCCAATTCTGTGATGGCTTTTTCAATGTCCAAAGACGGATTGGCACGCATGGTTTGAGCGCTGGCTTTGACGGCTTTTTGGTCGCGTGGTGTGAAGGCTCTCAGCGCATGCTGAACCCGATTGCCCAATTGGCCCAAGACCGTTTCAGGCACATCCAGCGGATTTTGCGTGACAAAATAAACCCCCACACCCTTGGAGCGAATGAGGCGGACCAACAGCTCCATCCGTTCAATCAGGACCTTGGGCGCTTCATTGAAAAGCAAGTGCGCTTCATCAAAGAAAAAGACAAGTTTGGGTTTATCGGGGTCGCCAATTTCTGGCAACTGTTCAAAAAGTTCAGACAAGAGCCAAAGCAAAAAAGTGCCATAAAGCCGAGGGGCGTTCATGAGCTCGCTGGCAGACAGCAAGTTGATCACGCCTTTGCCCTTGGCATCCGTTTGTAAAAAGTCTTGGATGTTGAGCATGGGCTCGCCAAAAAACTTGTCAGCGCCTTGGCTTTCAATTTCAAGCAAACCCCGCTGAATGGCGCCCACGCTGGCGGCACTCACATTGCCGTACTCGGTGGTGAATTGCCTAGCGTTTTCGCCCACATGCTGAAGCATGGCGCGCAGGTCTTTGAGGTCTAACAGCAGCAATCCCTGGTCATCCGCAATTTTGAAGACCAAATTCAAGACACCGGCTTGGGTTTCATTGAGGTTCAGCATGCGGCCCAAAAGCAAGGGTCCCATGTCTGAAATGGTGGCTCTGACAGGGTGCCCTTGCTTGCCAAACACGTCCCACAGGGTAGTGGGGCAGCTTTGGGCACTGGGTTCATCGAGCCTGCGCTCTTTCAAAATGCCCTTGATTTTCTCGCTCAGGTGGCCAGTTTGGCTAATGCCGACCAAATCACCTTTGACGTCGGCCATAAAGACGGGAACCCCTTGATTGGAGAAATTCTCGGCCAAAGTTTGCAAACTGACCGTTTTTCCAGTGCCAGTGGCACCTGTGATCAGGCCGTGGCGGTTGGCCATCCCCATCAAAATTTGGCAATCTGTGGTTTGATTGCGGGCAATCAAGAGTTGATTTGGCATGAAAAAGGGTCCCCCCAACTAGAAAAGTAAAATCTCACCCAGTAGATTAAATCAACAACAAGGATTTTCAGATGGCTGGCCACAGTAAATGGGCAAATATTCAGCACCGCAAGGGCAGGCAAGACGAAAAGCGCCAGCGCATTTGGACCCGCGTGGTCCGAGAAATCATGGTGGCAGCCAGAACGGGCGGGGGCGATCCTACGGCCAATCCTCGTTTGCGCTTGGCCATCGAAAAAGCCAAAGCGGCCAACATGCCGGCTGACACCGTCAAACGCAACATCGACAAGGCCACGGGTAACTTGGAAGGCGTGACCTACGAAGAAATTCGATACGAAGGCTATGGCATTGGCGGCGCCGCCATCATTGTCGATACCATGACCGACAATCGTGTGCGCACAGTGGCCGAAGTGCGCCATGCCTTCAGCAAACATGGCGGCAACATGGGCACCGAAGGCTCTGTGGCTTTTCAGTTCAAGCATTGCGGTCAATTGATCTTTGCACCGGGCACTTCGGAAGACAAAGTGATGGAGGTGGCGCTGGAAGCTGGTGCTGAAGATGTGGTCACTGATGACGATGGCGCCATTGAGGTACTGACCACCCCTGCAGACTTTGAAGCTGTTAAAAATGCCCTTGAAGCGGCTGGTTTGACAGCGGACATGGCTGAAGTAACCATGCGTGCAGAAAACAGCATTGACTTGACGGCTGAGGATGCTGCCAGAATGCAAAAACTCATAGATGTTTTGGAAGATTTAGACGATGTGCAAAACGTTTTCCACAACGCAAGCATTTCTGAATAAGGTTTGATCGATGAAAGTATTGGTTGTAGGTGGGGGTGGACGCGAACATGCGTTGGCCTGGAAGTTGTCGCAATCTGAACGCATTCAGAAAGTGTTTGTGGCCCCAGGCAATGGCGGCACAGCACGTGATCCCAACTTGATCGATGTGCCCATCACGGATGTGAATGCGCTGCTTCAGTGGGCGCAACAAGAAAAAATTGATCTCACAGTGGTGGGGCCTGAAGCGCCATTGGCCGCAGGTGTGGTCGATGTGTTCAGAGCGCATGGCATGCGAATTTTTGGACCCACCCAAGCCGCTGCGCAATTGGAAAGTTCCAAAGCATTTTCAAAAGCTTTTATGAAGCGGCATGGCATTCCCACGGCCATCTATGAAACCTTCACTGACCCTGCTTCGGCGCATGCCTACATTGACAAAATGGGAGCGCCCATTGTGGTCAAGGCAGATGGTTTGGCTGCTGGCAAAGGTGTGGTGGTGGCCATGAACGCTGAAGAGGCGCATGCGGCCATCGAGTTTATGTTGTTAGACAACACATTGGGCGTGGTTCACAACGCAGGCGCAGACGGTGCTGCGTTGCCACGCGTGGTCATTGAAGAATTTTTGCAGGGCGAAGAGGCCAGCTTCATTGTGATGTGCGATGGTAAAAATGTGGTGGCCTTGGCCACCAGTCAAGACCACAAACGATTGCTGGACAAAGACGAAGGCCCCAACACGGGCGGTATGGGCGCCTACTCGCCAGCACCGGTGGTCAGCGCCCAAGTACACGCCCGAGCGATGCGCGAAGTGATCATGCCCACCATCAAGGGCATGGAAAAAGATGGCATTCCCTACACCGGATTTCTGTACGCTGGCTTGATGATTGACGACAAGGGTTATCCCAAAACATTGGAGTTCAACTGCCGAATGGGAGACCCCGAAACACAACCGATCATGATGCGCTTGAAGAGCGATTTGTTAGAAGTGATGCTGGCTGCAACCAGTGAAAAGTTGGGCACCATTGAGCTGGAGTGGGACCGCCGCACAGCGCTGGGTGTCGTGATGGCTGCGGCGGGCTATCCCATGAGTCCGCGCAAAGGTGATGTTGTTTCCGGTTTACCCAAAGATGAACTGGATGCCATGGTCTTTCATGCAGGCACCGAAGCCAAGGACGGACAAACACTGACATCGGGTGGGCGAGTGCTTTGCGTCACGGTGTTGGCCGATTCTGTGAAGCAAGCTCAGCAAAAGGCTTATGAAGTGGCCAAAGGCATTCATTTTGATGGACAGCAGTATCGAAGGGATATTGGTTTTAGGGCAATCAAATCGTGAACCCCGTTGTCGATCAAAAACTCTCCGAACCTGTCTTAATTCCAGGGCCCTTTCCGGTTCAGTTCAAAGGACAGGCTTGGGCCTCTTGGGTGCTCAAACTCATTGGGTGGCGCGTTGATTTTCAGGGTCTTCCGACGCTGCAAGGCGTGGCCATTGTGTACCCCCACACCAGCAATTGGGATTTCATGACGGCCATGTTGTGCAAGTGGACCATGGGACTGCCTGTGCACTTCTGGGGCAAAGATTCTTTGTTCAAAATTCCACTTTTTGGCCGCTGGGTCAGCTGGATCGGTGGCGTGCCCATCGATCGCTCCTCTGCTCGGGGTGTGGTGGGCGAGATGCTTGAGGTTTTTGCAGAGCATCAACGCGCCAACAAATTCATGTGGTTGGGTTTGTCCCCTGAAGGGACGCGAAAACGCACCGAGGGTTGGAAGAGTGGTTTTTACCAACTTGCGCTCAAATCCAAATTGCCCTTGGGGGTGGTTAGGTTAGATTACAAAAAGAAAGAGCTCAAATTTGAAGGTTTTATTCAGCTCACCGGTGATGTCGAAACCGATTACGCCTATTTGCGCAAAATGTATGAAGGCGTTGAGGGTTTTCACATCGACAAAGCTGCACCGATCAGACCTTTGCCCGCCAAAGAGTCCAACACCAAAGCGGCTCAATGATGGTTTCAATGACAGGTAACAAGGCGACAGACAGAAAGAAGCAGCATGCAAGTTAGTCAAGCACACACTGTTCGAGAGTACTTAATCCAGCTCCAATCCCGAATCACCCAGGCATTGCATGACCTGGACGGCACGGCGTTTGTGGTGGATGCATGGCGCAAGCCTGAAGGTGAGATGTTGCAGGGCGACGGCATCACTCAAATTTTGGAGGGTGGCCCCGTGTTTGAAAGGGCAGGGTGTGGTTTTTCGCATGTCACTGGCCCCAAGCTTCCTCCTTCAGCCACGCAACATCGCCCCGAATTGTCGGGCGCTCCCTTTGAGGCCATGGGCTTGTCGCTGGTTTTTCACCCGCGCAATCCTTACGTGCCCACGGTTCACATGAATGTGCGAATGATTGTGGCCAAGCCTGAGGGGCAAGCTCCAGTGGCTTGGTTTGGCGGGGGCATGGACTTGACGCCTTACTATGGTTTTGAAGAGGATGCAGTGCATTTTCACCAAGTCTGCAAAGAAGCTGTTGAGCCTTACGGCGCTGACTTGCACCCCAAGTTCAAAAAATGGTGTGATGAGTATTTCTATTTAAAACACCGCAATGAAGCGCGCGGTGTGGGCGGCATTTTTTACGATGACTTTTCAGAACTCGGATTTGAAAAAGGCTTTGCCATGATGCAAGACGTGGGCAATGGTTTGCTCAAAGCCTATCTGCCACTGGTGATGCGACGCAAAGACACCCCCTATGGGGAGCGTGAAAGAGATTTCCAGTTGTACCGCAGAGGCCGCTATGTGGAGTTCAATTTGGTCTGGGACAGGGGCACCCATTTTGGTTTGCAGTCGGGTGGCCGCACCGAATCGATTTTGTTGTCGATGCCCTCGCTGGTGAGCTGGTCCTACAACCGAGTGGATGCGCCCGATTCTGCTGAAGCGCAGTTGGCCAGTCGCTTTTTAAAGCCCAGGGATTGGGTTTGATGTCTCAGCGCATTGGCATCTTGGGAGGGGCTTTTGACCCCCCTCACAATGCCCATGTGGCCATGGCTGAAGCAGCTATTGCACAATTTAACTTGGATACCTTGCGTGTCATTCCTACGGGGGATGCATGGCACAAACCCAGAGACTTGAGCAGTGGGGTTCACAGGGCTGAAATGGCGAGACTGGCTTTTGGTCATCTGAGCCAAGTCAGCATTGATGAAATTGAATTGCTGCGCCAGGGCCCCAGCTACACCATCGACACCCTCAGAGCGCTGAGCCAGCAAACACCCGAGGCGCAATTCTTCTTATTCATTGGTGAAGATCAGGGCAAAGCACTCGGAACGTGGCGTGAAATCGAAGAAATTGCTCAGAGAGCTATAATTTGCGTCGCTGAACGCGAGTTGCCAGGTTTGCCTGGGCTTGAGGTTCCAAGCCACCATATTCCCACCCAAGTCCTGAAACTGCCCCATTTGCCTCACAGTGCAACGCAAGTTCGAGAACGGGTGGCCCAAGGGCAAGCCATTGACCACTTGGTCCCTAAGCCCGTTGCGCTGTATATTCAACGCCATCACCTTTACCTGCCTGACCGATGAACGAAACCTCTGCCAAAAAAGACACCCAAAAACTTCAACGCGCCATTGTGGACGCGCTGGAAGATGTGAAAGCACAAGAAATTGTGGTGTTCGATACGGAAGAGATGTCAGCTCTTTTTGAGCGTGTCATCATTGCCTCCGGCACATCCAACCGTCAAACCAAGGCCTTGGCTGCCAGTGTGCGCGACAAGGTGCGTGAAGCGGGTTATCCCAAGCCCCGCATTGAAGGCGAAGACAATGGCGAGTGGATCATTGTCGATTGCGGCAGTGCCGTGGCGCACATCATGCAGCCCACCATTCGGTCCTACTACAACCTTGAAGAAATTTGGGGCGACAAGCCGGTTCGACTCAAGTTGGGTGCCCCCAAGCCAGCCGAGCCCGTGCGCAAGCCTGTGGCAAAAAAGAAAGCCAACGTCAGCGCTGGCCGCACGCCAACACGCCGCGACTCAGTACCCGTGGGTCCCATGGGTTCTGAAGCTTTGAAGCCAACGCGCAAAGCACCCGCGAAGTCTGCAGGCAAGCCCGCCGCCAAAGTGGCCAGTAAAACAGCCAGCAAGGCCGCGCCATCTTCTGGAAAATCGGTGGCCAAACCTGCAGCCAAACCTGCTGGTAAAACAGCTTCTAAACCTGCTGCCAAATCTAGCGCCAAGGCCAAGCCCAAGGCCTGAGTTCCATGAAACTGCTAATTGTGGCAGTGGGACAGCGAGTCCCCGATTGGGCGCAAACGGCTTGGGATGATTACGCCAAGCGTTTTCCCCCTGAACTTAAAGTGGAGCTGAAGGCGGTCAAGACCGAGCCCCGCGGCTCCAAAACATACGACACCTTGGTGGCTGCTGAGCGTCAACGCATCGAGGCTGTCATTCCGCGCGGCACCCGCGTGGTGGTGTTGGATGAGCGCGGGACCTCATTGCGCACCACCGCATTGGCTCAGCGTCTCAAGGATTGGCAACTGGGCGGTGATGATGTGGCGCTGATCATTGGCGGGCCAGATGGGCTAGAGCCAGCCTTTCGCGATGCCGCCCATGAACGTATTCGATTGTCTGATCTCACCTTGCCGCATGCCATGGCGCGCGTGTTGCTTATTGAGCAGTTGTACCGCGCTTGGTCGATCAATGCCAATCACCCTTATCACCGAGAATAAAGTGCTCATGAAAGACTTTGTTTACTTGGCATCGCAAAGCCCTAGACGCAGACAATTGCTCGAACAGATGGGTGTCCGCTATGAGCTGCTGCTGGCAGCGCCAGATGAGGATGCCGAATTGTTGGAGCGAGTCATACCCGGTGAAGCGCCCCTCACTTACGTGAAGAGGGTGACGCAATTGAAACTGGAAGCGGCCGTTTTGCGCATGCAAAAACGTCAACTGTCGCCTGCGCCTGTGTTGTGCGCAGATACCACTGTGGCCATAGGCCGAGACATTTTGGGCAAGCCTGAAAATGAGCAGGATGCCTTGCGCATTCTCAAAACCTTGTCGGGTCAAACCCATCGCGTTTTAACGGCTGTGGCGGTGGCTTCAGGTCGCCTTCGACTTTTGAGTGTTTCCGTTTCTAGAGTGACTTTTGCACCCATGAAGCTGTCAGAAATAAAAGCCTATGTGGCGACAGGTGAGCCCTTTGGCAAAGCCGGCGCATATGGCATTCAAGGCTCGGCAGCTCGCCATATCTCAGCCATTCAGGGTTCTTATACCGGCATCATGGGGCTGCCGATTTTTGAAACGGCTGAGTTGTTGAAAAAACTTTAACACCCACGCGCATGACTTCGATTGAGACTGAAACCAAGTACCTCACGGCTGCTTTTTACAAGTTTGTTGACGTACCAGACTTTGCAGACCGGCGTGCACCCTTGTTGGCCTTTTGCGAAGCTCACAACGTCAAGGGTTTGATTTTGTTGGCGCGTGAGGGCATTAACAGCACCATTGCAGGCATGCCAGAAGACGTGCATGCGGTGTTGGCCTATTTGCGACAAGATCCCAAGTTGGCTAATCTTGAACACAAAGAATCTTGGACATCCAAAGCGCCGTTTCACCGCATGAAAGTACGGCTGAAAAAAGAAATTGTGACCTTGGGAGTGGAAGGCATCAGCCCAACCAAGCGGGTGGGGCAGTATGTCAAACCGGAAGACTGGAACGACTTGATTTCATCACCCGATGTGGTGCTGATTGATACTCGCAACGATTACGAAGTTGAAATTGGGACATTCAAGGGTGCCATCGATCCACAGATTCAAAGCTTTTCGCAATTGCCAAGTTGGGTTGAAAAAGCCAAATCACTCGAAGCTCAGAATGGTCGCAAGCCCCGCGTTGCCATGTTTTGTACGGGTGGTATTCGATGTGAAAAATCCACCTCATTGATGTTGGAACATGGCTTTGAAGATGTCTACCATTTGCAGGGCGGTATTCTCAAATACTTAGAGCTGGTTCCGCCAGAGAAAAGCTTGTGGGAGGGTGAGTGTTTTGTTTTTGACGAACGTGTCAGTGTGGGGCATGGTCTGCTGCCAGGCCAGCACGAGCTGTGCCGTTGCTGTCGCGAACCCTTGCCTCCTGGCGCCAAAGAAACGCCCATGTTTGAGTTGGGTGTGAGTTGTCCAAGGTGCCATGGCCATACCAGCGAAGAGCAAAAGCAAAGTGCTCGCGAGAGACAAAAACAATGGGAAATAGCCAAGGCCCGCCAAATCAATCACATTGGTACGCCTCAAAGACAAGAAAGGGTGGCCGCTTTGTTACCTGTTGATGCACCTGTTTTGTATTCATTCCGTCGCTGCCCCTATGCCATGCGCGCTCGATTGGTGCTTTTGTCCTGCGGCATTCGCTGTGAAATTCGCGAAATTGCCCTGTCGCAAAAACCGGAAAGCATGTTGGCCGTATCCCCCAAAGGTACAGTGCCTGTGTTGGTGCTCAAAGATCAAGTGCTTGAGCAGAGCCTGGACATTGTTCATTGGGCTTTGCAGCAAAATGACCCAGCTTCGTGGTCAACAGCAAGCTCCCCTCAACATGCAGATGCCATGGCCTTGGTGCAACAATGTGACGGTGAATTCAAGCAGCATTTAGACCGTTACAAATACCCCAACCGATACGATCTACCAGATGGCTTGGCTCACCGGCAAGGGGGTTCAGAATTTCTTGAACTTCTCAATGACAGGTTGAGCAGGGCGGCAGGTTTGATGGGTGCCCAATGGTGCTGGGTGGATGCGGCCATCGCACCCTTTGTGCGGCAATTTGCCAGAACAGACCGTGCGTGGTTTGATGCGCAATCATGGGTGCCTCTGCAAAACTGGCTAACCCAATTTGAAAACTCAGAAGCCTATGCGGTGGTGATGCACAAATACAAAGTGTGGCACCAAGGCGCCAAACCGGTGTCTTATCCAGCCACACCTTGAATGAATTGAACGCAAGTTTCTATTTGAGTCACCGGCAGCATATGACCTCCGCTGACCACCGTGACCTGTGTGCCAGCAATGCGAGACCTTAAATCTTCACCATTGAGCTTGCAATCTAGGATGCGATCTTCCTTGGCAAACAGCACGTGAACGGGTGTTGTCATGCTGGCGTAGGCCGCTTCAATTTGCGGCATGCTCCACTCTGCATTTTGCAAGTCGCGTGATGCGCTGATAAAGGTTTGAGGTTTGAGTGACAAGATACCCCCACCTCGAATTGCAAAGTCTGAAGGAAATTTTTCAGGTCCAAAAATGACTTTCAAACTCACTGACATCCTGAAAATCGTGGCAGGAATGGCCAGTGTCCAACCGAGAATGCTTCTCATGGTGGACGATTCGATTTTGAGAGGTTTGAACACAGGGGAGGGTTCGTCGGGCAGGCGCGTGAGGGGTGCGATGAGTGCCAGTGCCTTGATCCTGTCAGGATGTCGTTGCGCCGCGGCCAATGAAATAGCGCCACCTAAGGAGTGGCCTACAAAAACGGCAGATTCAATTTGCAAATGGTCTAGCAAACTCACAATGGTGTCGGCTTGCGCTTCAAGGCTGGCATCGGCATGGGATGCGCGTTTGGAGTAACCGCAAGCAGGACGGTCTACACAAATCACTCGGTGGGTTTGGGCCAAGGGCGTTGCCAAGCCATAAGTGAAATTTTGTAAATTGCCGGCCAAGCCGTGAATCATCATAAGGGCGGGGCCTTGGCCTTGATCGACGTAATGCAAACGCGTATCGCCCAGCTGAACGAAAGTACCAGCAGGGGGCAAAAGATCTTCCGCTTTTTTGTTTGAAAAAGCAGCAAAACCAATCAAGCCAATCACACTGGTGGCCAGCAAAAACAAGATCCAGAGAACCAACATGGTGAAACCTCGAGGTGAATGTGCCAATTAACTGAACTGCATAACGCCATCATTCAGACGGGCATATTTGATCAGAAAAATATCTTTGATGTAGTTTTGATTCACCTGCCAGGGTGCGCGCGAGCCTTGCTTGGGCAAGATGCTGCTGGCACGTTGAACATAACCAGACGTGAATGACAAATAGTCTTGTTCTGAGACAGAAGCATCGCGCACAGGCACCACTTTTTGATGGCCATGTTGACGCATGTAATTCAATAGCCGGCAGGCATAGACGGCCGTGAGATCGGCCTTCAAGGTCCAAGATGCGTTGGTATAGCCAAAGGTCATGATGGCATTGGGCAAGCCAGACAAGCACATGCCGCGGTAGGCCATAGCTTGCGAGGGTTTGAACGCCTGCCCATCGACCGTCACTTGAATATCCCCCAGCATGTTCAAAGACAGACCTGTGGCCGACACAATGATGTCGGCTTCCAGAAACTGACCGCTGCTCAGTTGAAGACCATTTTCGGTAACCGTTTGAATGGTGTCTGTGACCACGCTGGCGTGACCGCGTCTGATTTGCTTGAACAAGTCGCCGTCTGGAATGAGGCACAACCTTTGATCCCATGGCTTGTAGTCTGGCGAGAAATGCTGCGCTTGTTCGTCAGAGCGCAATTGCTTGGCAGCGATTTTGACCAAATAACGTTTGACAAATTCGGGTTGGCTGCGGGCCAGCTGATACGAAAGCATGCCCAAGATCACATTTTTGACACGAGTGATTTGATAAGCCAACTTGATGGGCAAGAACTTTTGCAGAGTGAGTGAGAAGCCATCTTCAGCGGGACGAGAAATGACATAGGTGGGAGAGCGCTGCAGCATGGTGACGTGTGCAGCCTTTTTGGCCATTTCTGGTACCAGCGTGACTGCCGTAGCACCGCTTCCAATGACCACCACTTTTTTCTGTTCGTAGTTGAGTTTCTCTGGCCAAAACTGAGGGTGAACCCATTCACCCTTGAAATTGGCTTGACCTGGGAAATTGGGTTGGTAGCCATTTTTGTAGCTGTAATAGCCGCAACACAGATAAAGAAATCGGGCTTTCAAGACGACTGGCTGGTCATTGTTTTTTTGATTGACTGTCAGGGTCCAGCATGCTTCATGGCTTGACCATGAGGCGTGGGTGACCGAGTGACCATGGCGAATATGCGGCGTGATGCCATTTTCGTCGGCCGTCTTTTGAATGTATTGCCGAATGGTGCTGCCATCTGCAATAGATTTGTGATCGATCCAAGGTCTGAAAGAGTAGCCCAAGGTGTACATGTCCGAATCTGAGCGAATGCCCGGATATCGAAACAAGTCCCATGTGCCACCAATGGCATCCCTTGATTCCAAAATGCACCAGGTGCTTTGCGGACTGTGCATTTGCAAATGTTTGGCAGCACCAATGCCAGACAAGCCAGCTCCCACAATCAAGACATCGATGATGGGGTGGTCAGCAGCGCCATGGGCCATGGCGGTTTGAGGCAAAGCGCTCATGGTCAAATGCCCAAACTTTCAAGAGTGACCAGACCTTTGGGTGTTTGCAGGGTGGCGACGATGTTGGCGGGACCCTCCGTCACATCGATGTTGCCTAGCATGATGGCGTCATAAGCCGCTTTGATCTTGCTTGCACTTGGGTGTGAAACCGACAAAGATTTCAAGGACACACCGGAGCGCGGTAAGTGATTGCGCGGATGCAATTGCATCGGGTCTGCCGCTTCTGGCTTGCCCCATTGAATGAGGGTTGGCAGAGTGCCATTGAACAGCCTGTCGCCGTCTGGCCGCACCGTAATTTGCCATTGCAGCAAGCCCTTGGGGGTTTTGCGGCTGGCGTGAATAATGGGGCCGCGGTCAATGCCCTGGTCTTTCCAGGCATGTCGCGCGTCTTGAATGCTGCCTGTATTGGCCACAAAGTGAATCAGACGAGGTGACTTGGCCAAATCAGCCTGGAGTTGTTTGTTGTCTAAATCAAACCAACGCATAGGCGGTGGTTTTTTCTCGATCACGGCATCCGGGTTGATGGCGATGATTTCAAAATAGGCCACTGGAAATGCTGGTGTGGCTATTTTGAAAAGCCGATTGTGGGTGCCGTATTTTTCATGCTCACCACCTGCAGCAGGTGTGATCCCCAGTGTGGCTTCGCACCATTCAACACCTTGTTGCAAGCTGTGCGCTGCCACCACCAAATGGTCAATTTGGCTTTTCATCAGGCGGCTTCAAATTCGATTTGAACTTTAAGCGACTGCGATTTGTCGCAAGCCAACTCAAAGGCCTCCACCGCTTTGTCCATGGGCAGAATGCCGGTGATCACCGGCTTGCCATTGATCAAACCTTCATTCAAAAACTGAACAGCTGTGGCAAATTCTGCATGAAAGCGGAAGGTGCCGCGCATATCAACTTCTTTGGCAACCAATTGGGTCATGGGCAAGCTCATGTCGCCCCCCATACCCACGCTGACCAACACACCGCGCGGCATGATGACATCGAGGCCTGCCCGCAATGCAGGCTCGCTGCCGGAGGCTTCAAACACCGCTTCAAACTGGCCTTTGTCGAGTTTGTACTTGTCGAGCAACTCTGGCTGTGTTTTGAGGTTGATGGTTTCGTCTGCGCCCATCTCTTTGGCGCACTTCAAGGGCAGGTCTGCAATGTCGGCGGCCACAATGCGGGCAGCACCGGCGCGGCGCAATGCGCCTATGAGGAGCGAACCAATGGGGCCGCAACCAGTCACAAATACCTGCTTACCCAGTACACCACCAGCGCGTTGAATGGCATGCAAGCCAACAGACAAAGGCTCGGCCAATGCAGCTTCTGAAAGGCTTAAGTGCTTGCCGATGGCATGGGCTTGATAGGCCTCAATGATGAGCTGTTCAGCAAACGCGCCTTGGATATGAGGGAAGGGCATGGCGCTGCCGAAAAATCGCATGTTCAGGCAATGGTTGTGCTGCCCCAGTTGGCAGTATCGGCAGGTGCCGCAAGGACGGGATGGCGAGATGGCAATGCGTTGGCCCACTTCAAGGTGCTTGACGTTAGCGCCCAAGGCACTGACCACACCAGATATTTCATGCCCCAATGCCATGGGTTGTTTGATTCGCACAGTGCCAAAGCCACCGTGTTGGTAGTAATGCAAATCCGAACCGCAAATGCCACCAAAGGCAACATTCACCCGAACCTGATCGGGGCCCATGGGGGGGAGCTCGGTGGTTTCGATTCTCAGATCTTTGGCAGAGTGGCAAATGAGCGCGCGCATGAAATGAATTTGGAGTTGCAATCCTTAGAGTGTAGCGGTGACGCCGCCATCGACATAGAGAATATGGCCATTGACGAATTTGGAGGCATCGCTGGCCAAAAAGACGGCAGCGCCCCCTAAATCCTCCACATCGCCCCAGCGGCGGCTTGGGGTGCGGCCCACCAGCCAAGAAGAAAACTGGGGATCGTCCACCAATTTTTGGTTCAGCTCGGTTTTGAAATAGCCTGGGCCAATGCCATTGACGTTGATGCCAAACTGTCCCCAATCGATGGCCATGCCCTTGGTGAGCATTTTGACAGCGCCTTTGCTGGCCGTGTAGGGGGCAATGCCGGGTCGTCCGAGTTCGCTTTGCACGGAGCAGATATTGATGATCTTGCCGCGGCCGCGAGGAATCATTTTCTGTGCAACCGTTTTGCCAACAAAGTAGATGCTGTCAAGATTGGTTCGCATGAGGGTGTGCCAATCTTCGTCTTTGTACTCATGCAACGGGCCGCGAATTTGCATTCCTGCATTGTTGATCAAAATTTCAAGATGACCCAAATCAGATTCAATTTGGTGAATAGCCGTAGCCACATCTTGCGCTTGGGTCACATCAAAAACAGATTGACTCACCTTCAAGCCTTCAGCTTGAAGTGTGGCAGCCGCCGTTTCAACTTTGTCAGCACGGCGCCCATTGAGAATCACATGGGCGCCTGCTTGACCCAATGCTCGGGCCAGTGCGAATCCGATGCCCGCTGATGAGCCAGTGATCAAGGCCAGCTTGCCCTGTAATTGAAATGATTGAAGTACGGTCATGATGGATCGAATTTAACTGGTAAGCCATTTAAGGGGGCCTAAAACCAAGATGGGGAATGCAATGAGCAAGCCCATCACCACCACTTGGGAGAACAAAAAGGGCATGACGCCTCGAATCACGTCGTGCATGGGAATGCGGCCCACACCACACACCACGTTGAGCACAGTGCCGACAGGGGGGGTGAGCAAACCAATGGCATTGTTGATGATGAACAAGACACCAAAGTAAACGGGGTTGATGCCTGCTTCCCGAACCAAGGGCATGAGCACGGGTGTCAAGATGAGAACCGTGGGCGCAAAGTCTAGTGCGGTGCCCACCACCAATACCAAGAGCATCAACATGACCATCAAAAGCATAGGGTTGTCGATGAAGGGGCGCATCATCTCAACCACTTGGGCTGGGATGTTGGCAATGGTAATGAGCCAAGCTGAGACCAGGGCGGCAGCCACCAAGAACATGACCACGGAAGAGATTTTGGCCGCTGCCAAAATGATGCGGTACAGGTCTGTGAATTTAATTTCTCTGTAGATGAACAAGCCAACCAACAAGGCATAGACCACGGCCACCACAGCGGCTTCTGTGGGCGTGAAAATGCCCATCTTCATGCCGCCAATGATGGTGATGGCCAACAGATAGCACCAAAATGCATCGGCTGTCACCCTTAATTTTTCTTTCATGGGAACGCGGGGTGAAACTTTCACATTGTCATTGCGCGCCACAATCCACCAAGTGATCAGCAATGCAAGCCCCATCAGAATCCCGGGAAAAATACCTGCCAAGAACAGTTTGGAAATAGAGACGCCGCCAATCACACCAAACAATATAAAGCCAATGGAAGGCGGGATCACGGGCGCAATGATGCCACCCGCAGCAATCAGACCCGCAGACCTGTCCATGCGATAGCCAGCATCCCGCATCATGGGCATGAGTACGGCGGCCAATGCAGCGGTGTCGGCCACAGCGGAGCCAGACAGGCTGGCCATGATCAGTGCTGCAAAAACGGCCACATAACCTAGGCCACCTCGAAAGTGACCGACCCAAACAAGCGCCGAATTGACGATGCGGCGACTCATGCCGCCTGCATTCATGAGTTCACCAGCCAGCATGAAGAATGGCACCGCCATCAATGGGAAATTGTCGGCGCCATTGATTAAATTTTGAGACACGATTTGCGTGTCGAAGTTGTCTAGATGCAGCATGAGCGCTACACCCGAGACAATGAGTGAAAAAGCCAAGGGCATGCCCAAAGCCATGGCAGCCAACAATGAGCCAATGAAAACAAGGACGGTCATTTGGACGCCTCTTGCATGTGTGGCTTGGCGTCTTCTTCAGAATCTGTTACCTGAATGAGGTCGGCTTCATTGAATTCACTTTTAACCAAGCGCACCAATTTGCCTAAGATCATGAGCCCCATGGCAATGCTGGTGATGTAGCCTACGCCATAGACCCAACTCATAGGCAACTCAGTGACGGCAGATCTTGTGGTGGCATTGATGCCGTGTTGTTTGAAAGTGCCATAAAACATGAGCAAACAGCACATCAGCATCAGCAAATTTGAAATACCAAAGGCAATTTTTTTGCCGTTCAAGCTGAGCTTGCGAACCACCGAGTCAAGCCCTAAGTGAGCGTTGTCGCGCATGGTCACAATAGCGCCCAAAAATGTGATCCAAATGAACAAAAAACGCGACAACTCTTCCGAACTGATGATGCCATCGTTAAACCCGTATCGCAAAACCACGTTGCCAAACACCATGATGACCATGGCGGACAACATGATGACCAAGGTCAATTCGGCGAGTCGAAAGAAAAGATCATTGATTTTTTTCATAGAGACACACATTAAAAAGCCCTCCGCCAATGAGGAGGGCTTTGGATGCACAAGTTACTTGGTGTTTTCGATGGCTTGCAGCAAAGCGGGGCCGTTCTTTTCACCAAAGGTTTTGGCAATTTCTGCTGAAACAATTTTTTGGAAGGGCGCCATGTCGACGTTTTCAATGACTTGCATGCCTGATTTTTTCAAGTCTGCAACCACTTTGCCTGCATTGGATGCATTCAAGGCTCGCTGAAACTTGGCAGCTTCGCGGGCTGCTTCCACCACAATGCTTTGGTAGTTGGCTGGCAACGAATCAAACTTGCCTTTGTTCATGGCCACAACCAAGGGTGAATAAACGTGGTTGCTCACAGTCAAGTGCTTTTGAACTTCGTAAAACTTAGAAGACCAAGTGACATTGATGGGATGTTCTTGCGCATCAAAGGTGCCTGTTTCTAAAGCGGTGTATAACTCGGCGATGGGCATCGGTGAGGGGTTCATGCCCAACAATCGGAATGCTTGAATATGATAAGGGTTTGGAGTAGAGCGAATTTTCAAACCTCTCAAGTCTTCTGGCTTGTTCACTGGGCGCTTGTTGTTGGTGAATGCGCGCCAGCCGTTTTCCCAATAGGCCAAACCTTTCATGCCGTGTGGTGACAGCTCATTCAAACCGCCTGTGCCAATAGAGCCATCCAAAACGGTGTAAGCGTGCTGAGCGCTGCGAAAAACAAAAGGCAACTCCATGGCAGCCGTATTGGGCACAATGCCGTTGAAGTTTGAGGCGCCACTAGAAACGATGTCGATGGTGCCGCCCCGCACACCATTGATCATGGCCGCGTCATTGCCCAATTGGTTGGCGGGAAAAATGGTAATTTCAACATCACCATTGGTGCGTTGTTTGACCAGCTCTGCCAGTTTCATGGCGGCTGCGTGCTGGCCGTCAGAGGTATTGACCGCGTGGCCCATTCTGAGATTGAACTTGGCAGCAAAGGCTGCGGAGCCCATGCTGGCGATGAGGCAAGCAACGAGAATGCGAGAAATTTTCATGATGGAGTCTCCTGTGGTTTTAACGTGGTTGAAAAATTAATCGGTTGGAAGCGCATACTCATCGGCACTGAACACAGTGTGAAACACAGTGCCGTCAAACATGGCAATCAGATCCTTGGATACTTCGCGACTTTTGAGACGCACTTCTGAGGCCAAAGCAATCTCAATTGATTCGCGCGTAGGGTAGCGCACTGAAAGCACCATGCCGAAGTGGGGGTCGGCCACATCACTTTCGACTTGCCTTAAAACACGCACTTCTTGTGCACCAGGAAAGCGCGTCCACAAAGGGACAAGCTCTTTGCGAATGTAGTTGTTGAAGGCTTGTTCCATGCCGGGTTTGACTTTGCCTTGAAAAAATGCACATCGAATGAACATGTAAATCCCAAAGTTTGTGGAGGGTGGTGGTTGGCACTAAGACTCAGGATGGCTTCGCACATGGTTGAGGTAAGCATCTAACTTGACCATGGAGTTTGCTAAAAGTGTTGAGACTGATTGATCGATGTTGAGTGCGATGACATCGCTTTCATCAGCATCAGGCTTTTCCAAAGTTTTCAGTTGGCTATCCAACAAACCGGCCTGCATGTAATGGCCCTTGCGTTCTTGCATGCGCTGTCTGATCAGCTCTGGGCTACCATCTAAAAAAAGAAACACAACAGGGCCTGCTTGCTGTCTGATTCGGTCTCGGTAAATTCTCTTGAGCGCAGAACAAGACACGATAGCGCCTGCATTGCCCTGCGGGCAGTATTCCTTTGCACCGCCCTGCGGGCCTGGTTGATTGTCAGCAAGATAGCTGGCAATGCGGTCCAGCCAAGGCCAGCGATCGGTATCTTGAAGGGCAATGCCTGCGCTCATTTTGGCGATACTCTCGGGCAGGTGAAATTCGTCGCCATCTTTCATGGGCAAGCTCAGAGCCTTTGAAAGTCCCTCTGCCAGCGTAGATTTGCCAGAGCCGGAAACACCCATCACGATGATTCGCAGCAGAAACTCGCTGCGTTCTTGCTTTAAAGAACTTTTCAAAACAAAGCCTGTGGGCTGCAAGAACGCGCGGATTTGAGAGTCAGTCAGCCTTGGCGCCAGAGGCTTTGACAATGGGGCCCCAACGTTGCACTTCTGCTCGGTTCATCTCGGCCATGATCTCGGGGCTGGTGCCCATGATGATGTAGCCCAACTCTGTCATGCGTTTGACAAACTCGGGTGACTTGGTGCCTTTGATGGCCTCTGCATTGAGTCGCATCACCACGTCACGAGGTGTGTTGGCTGGCACTGCCAAGCCAAACCAGACGCCAGATTCATAGCCGGCAACGCCAGCCTCAGCCATGGTGGGCAAATCGGGTAGCAAAGGATCTCTTTTGGCTCCGGTAGTTGCCAAAGCTTTGAGCTTGCCAGATTTGATGTGAGGAATTGCAGATGGAATATTGTCAAACATCATCATGACTTGACCCCCAAGCAGGTCGGTGACGGCAGGTGCACTGCCTTTGTAGGGAATGTGTGTGATGTTGACATTTGTCAAAGATTTGAACATCTCGCCAGACATGTGAATGCTGGTGCCACTGCCACTGGAAGCGTAATTCATAGCGCCTGGTTGAGATTTGGCCAGAGCAATCACTTCGGCAACTGAGTTGGCTTTCACCGATGGGTGCAGCACCAACACATTGTTCAGAGAAACCAAGGCTGAAACAGGTGCCAAGTCTTTGTTGGGGTCAAAGGGCATCTTGGCATATAGTGCAGGGTTAATGGCTTGGATGCCGCTGGTGGTCATGAAGATGGTGTAGCCATCGGGCGTTGCACGGGCCACATCGGCGCCGCCAATGTTGCCACCTGCGCCGGGCTTGTTGTCAACCGTGACGGGTTGACCCAAGTTTTTGGACAATTCTTGCGCAATGGCGCGGGACGCGATGTCAACAGCACCACCTGGTGGGAAGGGACAAACCAAGCGAATGGCTTTGTTTGGAAAAGCTTGTGCCAAAGCGGCGGGCGCAGAAAGCAATGCACCTGCCATGCCCACTGAAAGTGCCAAAGTAGAGACCCAAGAGAAGGATGGGCGTAACTTGAAAGATGCCATGTAAAGCTCCTAATGATCGAAATTGAGCCCCGAGCCTATTTGACTTTTGGATTTTTGAGCACAGGATATTCCCTTGATTCTGTGAACTGTCCTCACAACAAATCTTTGTAAATCCGAGGTTTAATATGGGCATTCAAAAATCCCTTTGGGCTTTTTTTACAGCTCCACCCAGTTTGCATGCCAGCCATACCATCACTTCTTTTGAATTTGGGCCACGCGCTCGATCATTTGTTTTTATTGATTTTTGCCACAGCGGTCAGTGCCATCGCTTTGGATTTTGGCGTCGGCAGGTGGGAAGACATGATGCCCTACACCGTGGGCGCCTTCTTGATGTTTGGTTTGGGCTCCATTCCTGCTGGCCGATTGGGTGATTTGTGGGGCCGCAGGCAGATGATGCTGGTGTTCTTTTTTGGCATGGGTTTCTCTGCCATTGCGGTTGCATTCACTCAAACGCCTTTGCAAATGGGCATGGCCCTTACGGTTTTGGGTATTTTTTCAGCCATCTACCACCCCGTGGGCATTCCCATGTTGGTTCAAAAATCAGTGCGTCCAGGCCTGACCATTGGCGTCAATGGCTTGGCTGGCAATTTGGGCATTGCGCTGGCGGCGCTTTCAACTGGCTTCCTGGTGGCTTGGCAGGGTTGGCGCGTGGCTTTTGTGGTGCCCGGATTGGTCTCCATTGTCTGTGGTGTTGCGTTTGCCATGACGGCCCCGCATGAATCTGGCGCGCCGGCCAAAAAGAAAGCCAGTTCAGTTCATTTGCCCAAGCACTTGGCTTGGCGCACTTTTGTGGTCATGGTGGGCACAGCTACCACCACCAGCTTGTTGTTCAACATCACAACCAATGGCAATGCACAGCTGCTGGCGGAACGCCTTGATGGCTTGGTCAACGACCCCTCGCGCTTGGGCATGTTGCTTGCCGCTGTTTATGCGGTGGCCTCATTGGCTCAATTGGTGGTGGGGCGTTTGCTGGATATGTGGCCTGTGAAGCCTTTGTTTTTTTCAATCTTGTTTCTGCAAATTCTGGCCTTTGGCGCGGCCTCGCAATCGACCGGTTGGGTTTGGTACGCAGCCGCCATCTTCTACATGGTGATGGTCTTTGCCTCCATTCCATTTAGCGACACCATGGTGGTTCGTTATATTGACGATGCCATGCGATCGCGGGTGAGTGGCACGCGGATTGCCATCTCGTTTGGCATCAGTTCCATGGCTGTGTACATGCTTGGCCCTGTGGTGAAGGCTGCTGGCTTTACGCAGTTGATGGTGGCCTTGTCCGTGGTGGCGGCCTTGGGTGCGTTGATTGTGCTTTTTCTGCCCAATGAAGCCCAAATGAATGCCCACTTGAAATAGGTCTGCAGGCCATCGCCTACAACTACACCGCCGCGGTGGCAACCACCTCGATGCGCCATTTTGGTGAAGCCAAATTGGCTTGAACGGTGGCTCTGGGCGGTGTATGGCCCGGCACCACCCAAGCATCCCAAACCCGGTTCATGCCCTCAAAATCGGCCAAGTCGACCATGAAGATTTGAACCATCAAGAGTTTGCTTTTGTCTGTGCCAGCGCGAGCGAGCAATCTGTCAATGGCCTGCAAGACCTCACGCGTTTGACCTTCAATGCCCAATTTTGGATCTTCGGGGATCTGACCTGCCAGATACACCACGCCGTTGTGAATGGCCATTTCAGAGAGCCTGGCGCCCACATCAAACCGTTGAACCATGTTGACATCCTTGTCTTGTGAGAATTTGGAGATTGCCAAGTCTATTTTGCCATTGCGACAGACACTAGAATGAGGTTTAAGTTTTGCCAGCCGTTTGATCAGGAATTTAGACATGAAACTACCGAACAGTCTGCGTGCGCTTCAGCACCGGAATTTTCGGTTGTTCATCATGGGGCAGGGCACCTCTCAAATTGGCAACTGGGTGCAGTTGATTGCCACCAGTTGGTTGGTTTACAGCCTGTCTGGCTCAACCTTGATGTTGGGTTTGTCTGCCTTCAGTTTGCAGATTCCCATGTTGTTGATCACGCCCTTTTCAGGTGTCTTGCTAGACCGCTTAGATGTGCGCCGTGTTTCAGACAGGCTCTCATTTCCAAACTCTTGCCCAACCGGCAAGAGCTGACCAATGCCATTGCGCTCAATTCAACTGTGATGAATGGCGCCCGATTCATTGGTCCGATGTTGGGTGGTTTGATCACGGCTGCCTTTGGTGAGGTTTGGAGTTTTGCCACCAATTGCGTGATGCGCGTAGCCGTCATTTCCGCTTTGCGGGCCAGTCAAATTGCACCTCATGTCAACCGACCAGCCTCTACGGGACTGTTCAAGCAACTGATGGCGGGCATTGAATACGCCTACGGATTTTTCCCAAGCCGATGTGCATTGCTTTTGTTGGCCGTGAGCAGTTTTTGTTTACAGTCTTACGCCTCTCTCATGCCATGGTTTGCCAGCGAGCGATTTCATGGCGACTCTAGAACTTTGGGGCTGCTGTACAGCTCCGCCGGGCTTGGTGCAGTTTGCGGCATGCTCTACCTAGCCTCGAGAACCAACATCCGTGGTTTGTTCAAAGTGATTGGATGGAATGCCGGCGTCGCAGGGCTGATGCTGGTTGCCTTTTCTTTTGCTGAGAGTTTGTGGCTGGCGCTTCCCATGTTGTTTGTGTCAGCCCTTTGCATGATGCTCACTGCGGCCTCTACCAACACCGTGCTTCAAAGCATCGTGCCAGATGAATTGCGGGGGCGCGTGGCTGCTTTGTATGTCATGTCTTTTCTAGGCATGTCGCCCGTGGGATCACTTTGTTCTGGCTGGTTGGCAGACCACATTGGCAGTCCGTCTGCTTTGGCGCTGTTTGGCAGCATTGGCCTGATTGCGGCGCTTGTTTATGCCTTTTACTTCCAACGCATTCGTGCAGACATCTTGCCTTTGTATCAGGCATTGGAAATTCCCCCTCACGACGAATGAGTGAGGGCGGATAGTTCAGGGCGAGCGTTTCAGGGGGTGTGTTCTGCCAGATAAGCAATGGCGGCTGCCATGCCGTTGGGACCGTACGGGATTTTTTGAACCGTCATGGCCGCTTCAATGCCAGCCAGGGCACCCAAAATCATGGGTTCATTCATGTCGCCCAAGTGGCCAATGCGAAAGACACGACCTGCCAAAGGTCCTAAGCCACCAGCCATGGCAACCTGGAATTTTTCACGGGCCACCACGCGCAAGGCCTCAGGGTCAATGCCAGCGGCAACCTCGATGGCCGTGACTGACGAGGAAAACCCATTGGGGTCTTGGCAGTGAAGCTTGATGCTACCAGCCGTGGCCCAGCAATTGACTGCCGCTCTCACGGCACCGCCTAAGCGCTGGTGCCTTGCATACACCGCAGGCAAGCCCTCTGCCTTGAGCAGGCCCAAAGAAACCTCCAAACCTGCCAGATGCGCCAGAGGGGGAGTGCCACAAAACTTGGCGGATTGGTTATCGGTTTTTCGCTCTAACCAACTCCAATAGAAACGGGGTTTGGCATGCGCCTTAGACCATGCAAATGCTTTGGCATTGGCCGCCACAAAGCCAAGTCCGGGCGGCATCATCAAACCTTTTTGGGAGCTGCCCAGACACACATCAACACCCAAAGCATCCATGTCAAAGGGCGCTGCCCCAAGGGAGGCCACCACATCCACCACAAAAAGCGCTGGGTGACCTGTGCTGTTGATGGCTTCGCGAATGGTTTGCAGATTGCTTGTGATGCCGCTTGCCGTATCGGTGTGAACCACCATGACGGCCGCAATGTGGTGTCGGGTGTCCGCGCGCAGTGCGGCTTCTATAGCCGCAACATCCATTGGCTGACCTTCGGTGTGCGGTGTTCTGATGACGGATAGACCTAAGGCGGTGGTCTGAATGGCCCACTGGTCAGAGAAATGGCCAGATCCAGCAATCAACAAGCTGTGCTGGTCTGATCCCAAATTGGCGGATGCAGCTTCCCAAACACCATGGCCATTGCTGGCATAAAAGAACACGTCAGAGGCCGGTGAGTTCAGCAAGTCCTTCATGCCCACTTCGCAGGCTGCAATGAGCGCGGCAACACGAGGATCGGATAAATCCGTCATGGGCCTTTGCATGGCATGCATGACTTCATCGGGCACATGCGTGGGTCCCGGCGAGTGAACAAATCGGATGCCAGGGAGCCTTGGGGTAATGGGGGAACTCATGCGTTGTGCTTTCTAAATCGGATACATGAAGATTGTAGGTAGAGCATAAATTGACTTGATGGCCTTCGTGGCAGATCGCAGAGAAAAATTCAGACACTTTTGAAAAAATACTAAACTAGTCCTTAAGCTGTTTGAACTCAGAAAGACATTTCATGCCATCCACTTCCCTGACCCGCTCTGTTGCTATCTTTTGCCGAGGTTAATGGCGTATGGAATCCCGTAAAGCTTGGGTGGTTGTCTGGGCAACCTTTGTGTGTTTGGCGGTCATCTTTGGCGTGTCTTATTCTTTTGCAGCATTTTTTGAAAGTTTTGCCGAGGAATTCTCTGCGCAAAGAGCGGATGTGTCCTGGATCTTCGGGCTTTGTGGGTTGGTGTACTTTGTATTGGGTGCCCTTGGCGGCATGTTGGCCGATCGATGGGGGCCACGACTTGTTTGCATGGTCGGCATGGGCTTCATGGCACTTGGCCTGTTTTTAACCAGCCTGGCCCAAAATTTAAGCACCGTGTATTTGAGCTACGGCCTGCTGGTAGGTCTTGGTATTGCCTTTGTTTACACGCCTTCCATTGCTTCGGTTCAGCCGTGGTTCACCAAGCGACGTGGCTTGGCCTCTGGCATTGCCAGTTCGGGTGTGGGTGCCGGCACGCTGATATTGCCAGTGCTTGTCAGCTACTTGCTTGGCTCTGTAGATTGGCGAAGTGCGCTGCAAATGATGGCTTTGGGTGTGCTCATGCTGGGTTTGACGGCCTCATTTTTGTTAGAAAGAGCGCCGTCTATCCCAGGTCAGCAAGGCGGCCAACTCTCCGGTTTAACCTTGCCCGAGGCTTTGAAAACAGCTTCTTTTCGTTGGCTTTATGTTGGCACCTTGTTGGGAGCGCCAGTCATGTTCATCCCATTCGCACACATCTCGGCAGCCGCCAGAGATGCAGGTGTGGCTGACGCACAGGCTGTGGGTTTGGTGGGTTTGATTGGGATCGGCAGTTTGGTGGGCCGATTTGCCATCGGCTGGCTAGCCGATCGCTTGGGCAGGGTTAAAACACTCATGCTCATGCAGTGCCTCATGGGCATGTCTTATTTGGTATGGGCTGGCGCTCAAGAGTGGTGGATTTTTGCCCTTTTTGCGCTTTGGTTCGGGCTTAGTTACGGCAGCATCGTTTCACTGCTTCCTGCTATCTGCATGGATTTGTTTGGGGGTCGAGCTGTCTCGGCCGTCATTGGCACGCTTTACACCGGTGCCGCCTTGGGCAATTTGCTGGGTCCAGTTTTGGCCGGTCAAGTATTTGATGTCACTCAAAGTTACGTTCTTGTGATTTGGATCACGCTGGGTATTTCGGCTCTGGCCACTTACAGTTGCTGGCGCATTTTGAAGTACCCCAAACTTTTTGAATAAGTTCAAAAGCCTGCTCAAGGCCTAGAATGATATTTGTTTATAAACCTATTGTTAAAAAACTAAGGGTTGCTAAACTAATTGTTTATTAACTTAATGTTATTCAACTAGACTAAAAATGAACAAGATCATCTTGCGAGCCATTACGGCCTTTTCCAGAACAGATCTCAAAAGCAGCGAAGGTCAGTTGTCGATCCAAGGCAGGGAGATTCATTACCTTGGCAAAGACTATGTGGCACTGGAGACTGAGTCTGCTCAAGAGTTATTGGCGCTTTACCGTTGCATGAACCGAGGCGAGCTGAAGCGCTTGAAGAGGTGGCCAGCAGAATTAACCAGCAAGATGCCAGATCCCTCAACTAAAAATTTGGCAAAAAATATTCAAAAGACACCTGCGATATTGGAGTTGTCGCCAGTTAAAAAAGACGGAAAAGTAGAGAAAGCCAAAAAGTCATCTAGCCGAGCTTCTACAACACCTGCCAATCAAACAGACCTGTTTGAGTAGCCAAAAAGAAAAAGCCGCATCGTGAAGGATGCGGCTTTTGTCATCAGGTATCAGGTCGACTTATGCCTGTGCCGCTTTCAAAATGGCATTGAAAGTGGCACTTGGGCGCATAACCTTTTGCACCAATTCGTCTGAAGGCTTGTAGTAGCCACCAATGTCAACTGGTTTTCCTTGTACCGCTTTCAACTCATCCACAATTTTCTTTTCATTCTCAGTCAATGATTTGGCCAAACCTGCAAACTTAGCCTGCAGTTCTTTGTCTTCGGTTTGTGCTGCCAATTCCTGGGCCCAGTACATCGCCAAATAGAACTGACTGCCACGGTTGTCCAGTTCGCCAGTTTTGGAAGAGGGGTTTTTGTTGTTGGCCAACAGACTGCCAGTGGCGGCGTCCAGCGTTTTGGCCAAAACTTTGGATTTGCTGTTGCCAGTTTTGATGCCCAAATCTTCGAGGGACACTGCCAAAGCCAAAAATTCACCCAGTGAGTCCCAACGCAAGTGATTTTCTTCAACCAATTGTTTGACGTGCTTGGGTGCTGAGCCGCCTGCGCCTGTTTCATACATGCCGCCACCAGCCATGAGTGGCACGATAGAGAGCATTTTGGCGCTGGTACCCAGCTCCATGATGGGGAATAAGTCGGTCAGATAGTCGCGCAGAATGTTGCCGGTGACGGAGATGGTGTCCAAACCGCGAACCACGCGCTCCAGCGTGTAACGCATCGCGCGCACTTGCGACATGATTTGAATGTCCAAACCTTTGGTGTCGTGTTCTTTTAAATACTTCTCGACCTTTTTGATCATCTCCGCTTCGTGCGGGCGGTAGGGATCAAGCCAGAACAGGGTGGTCATGCCAGAGTTGCGTGCACGGGTCACAGCCAACTTGACCCAGTCGCGAATAGGCGCATCTTTGACCTGGCACATGCGCCAGATATCGCCGGTTTCGACGTTTTGCGACAACAAAACTTCGCCAGTGGCGTTGTCCACAATGTTGGCCACGCCATCTTCAGAAATTTCAAATGTTTTGTCGTGTGAACCGTACTCTTCTGCTTGTTGCGCCATCAAACCGACGTTGGGCACGGTGCCCATGGTGCGTGGATCGAAGTTGCCGTTGGTCTTGCAGAAATTGATAACTTCTTGGTAGATGCGGGCAAAGGTTGATTCAGGAATAACCGCTTTGGTGTCTTTGGGTTTGCCATCTGCGCCCCACATTTTGCCGCCAATGCGAATCATGGCGGGCATGGAGGCATCCACAATCACATCATTGGGGGCATGCAAGTTGGTAATGCCCTTGGCGGAGTCGACCATGGCCAAATCGGGGCGGTGCTCGTGGCAAGCATGCAAATCACGGATGATTTCGTCGTGCAAAGAGTGTGGCAAGGATTCAATCTTTTCATACAAATTGACCATGCCGTTGTTGACATTGACCCCCAGCTCGTCAAACAATTTCCCGTGCTTTTTGAAGGCATCTTTGTAGAAAATGCGAACAGCATGTCCAAACACAATGGGGTGTGACACTTTCATCATGGTTGCTTTGACGTGCAAAGAGAACATCACGCCAGATTTGCGTGCATCTTCCATCTGCTCTTCGTAAAACTCGCAAAGCGCTTTCTTGCTCATGAACATACTGTCGACAATCTCGCCAGCCTGCAAGGAAACTTTGGGTTTCAAAACTGTCTTTTGGCCCGACTTGGTGGTGAGTTCCATGCGAACTTCGCGCGGCTTGTCAAGGGTCATGGATTTTTCGCCATGGTAGAAATCGCCGTGTTTCATGTGTGCCACGTGAGTGCGTGAAGCCATGCTCCATTCGCCCATGCTGTGCGGATTTTTCCGGGCATAGTTCTTCACAGCCAAGGGTGCACGGCGGTCGGAGTTGCCTTCACGCAAAACGGGATTGACGGCGCTGCCTAAGCATTTGGAGTAGCGAGCGCGGATGGCCTTATCAGCATCGGTTTTGGGGTCTTCTGGGTAATCAGGAATGTGGTATCCCTTTGACTGCAATTCTTTGATGGCACTGACCAGCTGGTACACCGGTGCGCTGATGTTGGGCAGCTTGATGATGTTGGTTTCTGGCAGAAGAGTGCGCTTGCCCAAATCAGACAGGTTGTCGGGTACTTTTTGCTGGGGGGTTAGGTAGTCTGGAAATTCACCCAAAATACGACCAGCTACGGAGATGTCACTGGTTTCAACTTCGATGTCAGCGGGCTGAGTGAAGGTTTGAATGACTGGCAAAAAGGCCGCGGTTGCCAAGTATGGCGCTTCGTCGGTCAGGGTATAAATGATTTTGGATTTTTGGTTAGCCATTTGCGTCCTCTTTTTTTATAACTGCATGAGAAATTGGTGCAACCCGTATTAGATCTTAAAAGTTGACCCTGACACCCTGCTGAAAGTCCTGATCTCATAAAAAATGGGATGAAATTTTGCATCGTGAAAATGAAGTTGGCTGTTGGTGTCACTTAAGATGGCATCAATGAGTCAAGAGACTTGATGCGAATCAAGCCAACAAGCGGAGACATGCACCCATGAGCGAGCACCCCATTCAATGGGAAACCAGTGGAACCAGCCGCATTCCTTTTGCGGTTTACACGCAAGAAGAAAACCATGCCAAAGAGCTTGAGCGCTTTTTTTACAAAGCGCATTGGAGTTACGTTGGGCTAGAAGCAGAAATTCCCAATTCAGGAGACTTCAAACGAACGTCTATTGGCGAGCGATCCGTCATCATGACGCGCGGCCAAGACAGTCAGATTCATGTGGTGGAGAATGTGTGTGCGCACCGCGGTATGGCTTTTTGCCGTGAACGCCATGGCAACAAAAAAGAACTGGTTTGCCCTTATCACCAATGGAGTTATGCATTGGATGGCAAATTGCAGGGTGTGCCTTTTAGGCGTGGTGTACGTCAAGACGGCAAGATCAATGGCGGCATGCCGGCAGATTTTGATCCCAAAGACCACGGGCTCAAAGCCCTGAGAGTGGCTTCACGGGGCGGGGTGGTTTTTGCTTCTTTTGACCCTGAAGTTGAGTCCTTAGAAGATTTTATGGGACCCGCCATCCTTGAGTACTTTGATCGCATGTTCAATGGGCGACAACTCAAAATTTTGGGCTACAACAGGCAGCGTATTCCAGGTAACTGGAAGCTGATGCAAGAAAATATCAAAGACCCATATCACCCCGGTTTGTTGCACACTTGGTTTGTGACCTTTGGTCTTTGGCGCGCAGACAACAAAAGCGAGTTGCGCATGGACAAGCATCATCGGCATGCGGCCATGATTTCCACACGCGGCTCGGCGGGTCAAGCCACCGGCCAGGCCTCGGACGTGACACAAGTGAGTAGCTTCAAAGCCAGCATGCAATTGCATGACCCTAGTTTTCTCGACATCGTGCCAGAGGCATGGTGGGGTGGGCCCACCGCGGTCATGATGACGCTTTTTCCGAGTGTCATTTTCCAGCAGCAAGTGAACAGCGTTTCGACGCGCCACATTCAGCCGGATGGTCACGGTGCATTCGATTTTGTTTGGACCCACTTTGGCTATGAGGACGATACCCAAGAGATGACCGAGCGCCGATTGCGGCAAGCCAACTTGTTTGGGCCGGCAGGCTTTGTATCGGCCGATGATGGTGAGGTGATTGAGTTTTCTCAAACAGCTTTCGAGAGCAAACCGCAGCATCGCACCTTGGCTGAGTTGGGTGGCCGCGATGTGGGTGATACAGATCACATGGTCACAGAAACGCTCATTCGCGGCATGTATGAATATTGGCGCACAGTAATGGAGAAATCGTGATGGTGGATATGCAAACTTGGTTTGCCATACAGCAGCTCTACGCCGATTACGCCAGTGCAGTGGACAGTGGTAAATGGGACTTGTGGCCCGAATTTTTCACTGAAAAATGTGTCTACAAATTGCAGCCGCGTGAGAATCACGAGCGAGGCTTTCCTTTGGCCACCTTGTCTCTCACCAGCAAGGGCATGCTCAAAGACAGGGTGTACGGCATCACAGAAACTTTGTACCACGACCCCTATTACCAACGTCATGTGGTGGGGGCACCCATTGTGCGGCAAGTAGAAAATGGCCGCATTCACAGTGAAGCCAACTACGCCGTGTTTCGAACCAAATATGACAAAGAGTCAACCGTGTTCAATGTGGGTCGCTACCTCGACGTCCTGGTGCAAACACCAGAGGGCTTAAAATTTGAAGAGCGACTGTGCATTTACGACAGTGAGATGATTCCCAATTCCATCATTTACCCCATCTAATCATGAGCAACTGGATTGACGTAGCGGCTGAGGCCGATTTGTTTGAAGGGGCGGGCATTGCGGTGACGCCACTCGATCACGACATTGCAATTTTCAAAGTCGATGATGGCGTTTTTGCCATCAACAATGAATGCAGCCATGGCAATGCCAAACTGTGTGATGGTTTTGTCGAAGGCAATTTTGTAGAGTGCCCATTTCACCAGGCTCTCTTTGATGTGCGAGACGGTTCGGTGGCATGCGGTCCCGCCACAGAGCCCGCCAAAGCGTGGCCCGTCAAAATTGAAAACGGGCGCGTATTTTTAGACTTGGCAGCCCAAATTTAAAGTGTGACTTCTTAATTTGCAGACCAATTGGGTTTGCGTTTTTCGATGAAGGCCTGTACGCCCTCTAAAGCCGTGTTGTCCATCATGTTGCATGCCATGGTTTGAGAAGCATATTCATAGGCTTTCTCAATGCCAGTTTCAAGCTGCATGTAAAACAATTCTTTGCCCATGGCCAATGCCACTTGAGGTTTTGAAAGAATTTTGGCAACCAAGGTCTCCACGCAGGCGTCGAGTTTCTCGGGCTCGGCAATTTGGTTAATCAAGCCTTGCTTCAACGCATCTTCAGCACTTAAGAAGTCGCCAGTGACCAACATCTCGAAGGCCGCTTTGCGCGACACATTGCGCGACAAAGCAACGCTGGGTGTGGCGCAAAACAGGCCCAGATTGACACCGCTGACGGCAAACTTGGCTTCCGAAGATGCCACCGCCAAATCACACTGCGCAACCAGTTGGCAACCCGCGGCAGTGGCAATCCCTTGCACTTTGGCAATGACTGGCACTTGTAATTTTTGAATGCTGAGCATCATTTTTCCGCATTGAGAAAAAAGCTTTTGGTAGTAATCCATAGACGGCTCAGCGCGCATTTGACGCAAATCATGGCCTGCACAAAAAGCCTTGCCAGTAGCTGCAATGATCAGTACTCGAAGTTTTTGGCTGGTGGCCAAATTGTCGAGTTCTGTTTGCAAGGCGGTGAGCAATTCTTCGCTCAATGCATTGAAAGCGGCAGGGCGATTCAGGGTGAGGGTGCATACGCCGCGGTCGTCATCTTGGCGAATGATCAAGGGTTCGTCTGTTTGTGTCATATTCATGTGCGTCTCAATTCAGTGGGTCATTTTGGCGCGTTCGCGCAATTGGAATTTTTGAATTTTGCCTGTCGAGGTCTTTGGAATTTCTTCAAAGCGAATTTCTTTGGGCACTTTGTAACCGGCCAATAAGTTTTTGCAGTGTGCAATCAACTCTGCTTGCGACACACTGGTGCCTGACTTGAGCTCCACAAATGCCAAGGGTGTTTCGCCCCATTTGAGGTCTGGTTTGGCAACCACGGCGCATGCCAGCACAGACGGATGGCGATAGAGCGCGTCTTCTACTTCCAGAGAGCTGATGTTCTCACCGCCTGAGATGATGATGTCTTTGCTTCGGTCTTTGATTTTCACATAGCGGTCGGGCTCCATGACGGCCAGATCGCCCGTGTGAAACCAACCGCCTGCAAAAGCTTCTTGGGTGGCACGTGGATTTTTCAAATAGCCCTTCATCACAATGTTGCCCTTGAACATGATCTCACCCATGGTGCTGCCATCGGCAGGGCATTCGGTCATGTTTTCAGGATCCATCACAGTCATGCCTTCTTGCAGGACATAGCGAACACCTTGCCTACCGTTCAAGCGTGTTTGTTCCGAGAGGCTTTCGTCTGACCAAGACTCTCTTTTAACAGCCACGCTGGCGGGGCCATAAACTTCAGTCAGACCATAAACATGGGTGATGTCAAAACCTATTTTGGCCATGCCCTCAATCATGGCCGCGGGTGGCGCGGCACCTGCCACCATGCCTCGCACTTGTTGATCAATGCCAGCGCGCATACTTTCGGGTGCGTTGTAAATGAGGCTGTGAACGATGGGTGCTGCGCAGTAATGGTTCACGCGGTGCTCTCGCATGGCGTCAAGGATAGGACCTGCTTCAACACGCCGCAAGCACACATGCGTGCCGGCCAGCATGGCCACCGTCCAGGGAAAGCACCAACCATTGCAATGGAACATGGGCAGGGTCCACAAATAAGTGGGAAAGTGCGGCATGGTCCAAGTGGCCACGTTGCTCACGGCATTGAGGTAGGCGCCGCGGTGATGCGTGACCACGCCTTTGGGGTCGCCCGTGGTACCGCTGGTATAGCTCACAGCAATGGCATCCCACTCGTTTTGTGGGCCTTCTAGTGTTGTCAGTGGCTGATGAGAAGTTAGCCATGCTTCGTATTCAAATTGACCCAGCTGTTCGCCAGGGCCAGTGTATTCAGAGTCGCAAACATCGACCACCACAACAGACCTGCCGAATTGGTTTTTCAAAATGTCCAAGGCTTTGGCCATGACAGGTGAAAACTCTCGATCTGTAATCAGTACAGTGCACTCGCAGTGGTTGAGCTGCCAAGCAATGAGGGCGGCATCTAGCCGAGTGTTGAGTGGGTTCAGCACAGCGTTCAAGGCAGGCACTGCATAGTGAACTTCAACCATTTCGGGGGTGTTGGGCAGCATGGCGCTGACGGTGCTGCCGCGGCCCACGCCCAGTGACCGAAGCGCCGCTGCAAGGCGTGCCGATCTGTCTCGCGTTTGAGCCCATGTGTAGCGTCGGCTGCCATGAACAACAGCGTTTAAATCGCCAAAAATTTCGGCACTTCGTTCTACAAAACTAACTGGCGAAAGCGCCGTGAAATTGGCTGGATTGGGATCTAGATCTTGATCAAAAATGTTGGTCATTTTGAAATTCCATGAACAGATATTGGACTGGCCGCATTCAGTGCTTGATCGATGTCCCACAAAATATCATCAATGTGTTCCAAGCCCACCGAAATTCGAATCATGTCGGGGCCTACACCTGCGGCCAATTGCTGTTCGTCATTGAGCTGACGGTGAGTCGTGCTGGCCGGATGGCTAATGAGTGTTCGGGTATCGCCAATATTCACCAGATGGCTCATAAAGCGTGCCGCTTCAATGAACTTGACGCCTTGCTCTAGGCCGCCTTTCACACCAAAAGCCAGCAAGCCAGAGGCGCCGCGCATTTGTTTTTGAAGGAGTGCATGTTGCGGATGGTTTGGCAAACCTGGGTAGTTGACCCATGCAACACGCGGATCATTTTGTAAAAATTGAGCCACGGCCAAGGCGTTGCTGCAGTGCCTTTCCATGCGCAAGGGCAGGGTTTCAACCCCCTGCAAAATTTGCCAAGCACTCATGGGGCTAAGAGATGCGCCATAGACCCGCAAGCACTCCATGCGACAGCGCATGGTGAAGCCAAAGTCGCCAAAAGTTTCGTAGAACTTCACGCCGTGATAGCCGTGTGAGGGCTCGGTCATGCCTGGGTATTTGCCATTGTCCCAAGGGAACTTGCCACTTTCAACAATGACGCCGCCCAAAGTAGTGCCATGACCTGCCAAATATTTGGTGGCTGAGTGCACGACCACATCGGCACCAAAGGCAATTGGATTGCACAAAAAGGGGCTGGGTACGGTGTTGTCAATGATCAAAGGCAAGCCATGCGCATGCGCGACATCGGCAATGGCGGCAATGTCTAAAACCAACATGCTGGGATTGCCCAAACTTTCGGCGTAGATGGCGCGGGTGTTGGGTTGAATGGCAGCGGCAAAAGCTTCGGGCTTGCTGGCATCAACAAAGGTGGTTTGGATGCCAAACTTGGCCAAGTTGACGGCCAGCAAAGTCACAGAGCCGCCATACAAAGCGCTGGCGGCAACCACATGATCGCCCGATTGCAAAATGGTCATGAGGGCCATGGACTCTGCGGCCATGCCCGATGCAGAGGCAACACCTGCTCTGCCGCCTTCTAGGGCTGCAACACGCTCTTCCAGAACGGCCACCGTGGGGTTGCTCAGCCTAGAGTAGATGTTGCCGAAGGTTTGGAGATTGAACAATGAGGCAGCATGGTCAGCGCTGTCAAACACAAAGCTGGTGGTTTGATAAATGGGCAGGGCGCGTGCCCCAGTGGCAGCATCTGGAATTTGACCTGCATGAATAGCCAATGTTTCGGGGCGATAGTGATGGTCACTCATGGTGTGGCTCAATCAATCAGACGTTTTGCAGAGATCATGCCGGTGTTGACCCCGACCCAGTTCAGCCCACCAAAAATTCGGGCATGCTCAATTTTGACGCAACGATTGAACACAGACTGTCTGCCTTGTTTTAAAAACAATTCACTGGCTTCTTGGTTTTCAACACCCAGTTGTTGCCACAAACAGGCAGCGCCAATTTGAAGAGCCTCTTGGGCAATGGGCAACACGTCTTCGGTTTTGCGAAAGACATCCACCATGTCGATGGGTTCTGGAATGTCAAGAAGGCTTGCGTAACACTTTTCTCCCAATACGCTTTCAGCTGGAAACTGCCCCTGACCTGCATAGCGCGGGTTGACAGGGATGATTTTGTAACCATGCTCTTGCATGTACTTGGCGGCAAAGTAGCTAGGGCGATTCCATTGAGCCGATAAGCCTACCACCGCAATGGTTTTGGCAGATTTCAATATCTGCCTTAACTGAGGGATGTCGTTGTGCATTGTTGAAAGACCTTGCGAGAATGATGAGCGTTTTCCCTTGGGTTGTGGCGTGTCAACCATTTAAGTCAATTTGTTGATTTCCGCTCGCTTATCTTACCCTTATCGTTTCTAAATGCACACACACAAGTCTCAGTTCTCTCTAAGGCCTGGTCTCGTTGGATAATGTGAGGATGTCCCAAACTGAGGCCCCGCCAACCATCATTCTTTGCACACTGAATGCAAAGTTTATTCATGCTTCTTTGGGCTTGCGCTATCTCATGGCCAACATGGCTCGACACGGTAGCCCTCAATTGGCGCAGCGCACTGCCTTGCTTGAGTTTACGCTGGCTCGGCAAACGGAGGACATGGTGCATGAGCTGCTTCAGCAGCTGGGTCCTTTGAGGGCAGGCCAAGCGCAAATCATTGGATTTGGTGTTTACATTTGGAATGTGATTCAAACCACAGAATTGGTGCGAGCACTCAAAAGTCAAAGACCCGAGCTGACAATTGTTTTGGGTGGGCCTGAGGTGAGTCATGAAACAGAGACGCAAGAAATTGTGCGTTTATCCGACTTCGTCATTTCTGGCTGGGGCGACGTTAGCTTTCCCAAGTTGTGTCTTGCGTTGATCCAAGGCCCCAAACCTTTGATGAAGATGATTCAGGGCGAGCAACCGCCGCTCAGTGACATTGAATTGCCGTATCGCGAATTCAGCGACACAGATTTGGCCAACAGGGTGCTGTATGTCGAGGCATCAAGAGGTTGCCCCTTCAAATGTGAATTCTGTTTGAGTGCCCTAGACAAAACAGCATGGGCTTTTGACTTGTCACCTTTTTTGCAAGAACTTGATACGCTGTATCAGCGTGGGGCTCGAAATTTCAAGTTTGTCGATCGCACCTTCAATTTGAAGATTGAAGCTTCTGCACAAATTTTGCAATTTTTTCTGGATCGACTGCAGCATGACTCGACACCGGCATTGCTAGTGCACTTTGAAGTGGTGCCAGACCACCTGCCAGATCGCCTGAAAGAGCTGATTGTTCAGTTTCCACCTGGCGTTTTGCAATTTGAAGTGGGCATTCAGTCCTTCAATGAAGAGGTTCAGCAGCGCATTTCAAGGCGACAAGACAATGTCAAAACAGAAGCCAATTTGAGATGGCTTCTCACCGAGTCCAATGCCCATTTGCACACAGATTTGATTTTTGGCTTGCCAGGCGAGACACTTCAAAGTTTTGCAGAAGGTTTTGACCGACTCCTGCGAATTGGCCCCCAAGAAATTCAATTGGGCATCTTGAAACGCTTGAGAGGAACCCCGATTGCAAGGCACACGCAAGCATTTGGCATGGTTTACGACGAACTGCCCCCTTACGTCATTCAGCAAAACAATGACATTGACAGAGAGACGCTGAAGCGTTTTACCAGACTGGCCAAGTACTGGGATTTGATCGCCAATTCGGGACGATTCAAACAAACGCTGCCCTTGATTTTGCAAGCTCATGCGCCGCATCATTCACCGTTTTGGGCGTTCATGTCATTTGCCGATCATCTTTGGCAGCAAACTCAAAAGACCTACGGCCTGACCCCTGAGGCACTAGTCGATGCGGTGTTTGCTTATTTAACTGATTCGCGCTTGCTTGATGAGTCCTTGGTTCGCAAGACTTTGTTGAAAGATTATTTGGCCAGTGGCGCTAGAGGCCGTCCTCTGTGCCTTGCGCACGAAAACTTGCCATTGGGTGGCGATAGGCTGGGTTCAGGCCAACATACTCTGCGTGAACGGCAAGACAGGCATGCCGATCTTCAGAAGTAAGGGCCAATCTATGCGCCGAAATCTTGTATTTGTCTTTCTTCAAATTGCACTGCTAATTTCCATCCAAGCAGCTGAAGTCACTGTGGCTGTAGCTTCCAACTTCAGCTTACCTATGCGAAAAATTGTGGCGCAATTTGAAGCTGAGTCTGGCCACAAAGTACGACTTTCATTGGGTTCAACGGGAGCCTTTTATGCGCAGATCAAAAATGGTGCGCCTTTTCACCTATTGCTTGCGGCGGATCAGGAAACGCCCGCTCGATTAGAAAAAGAAGGTCTGGGGCTTGCAGGTACTCGATTTACTTATGCTCAAGGCAGACTGGTTCTTTGGAGTCGACAAGCTGGACGGGTCGATCCAGAAGGGGAGATCCTAAAAACAGGTCGTTTTCAAAAACTAGCTTTGGCCAATCCCAAACTAGCGCCTTATGGCGTTGCGGCCATGGACACACTTCAAAGTTTGAGCTTAACTGAACAGCTCAAGTCAAAGTTTGTGCAAGGTGAAAACATCAGCCAAGCCTATCAATTTGTGGAAACTGAAAATGCCCAAATTGGCTTTGTC
>JAJTGB010000118.1 GCA_021298995.1 Comamonadaceae bacterium
GACCTCTCAACGGCCGCAAGTGCCGCTGCATTAGGCGTTGCGCGCATCACCACCATTGAAGTGTCGGTGGATGGCCAAACAGGCCGCGAACTGGAAGCGGTCAGTTTGCAAAGCGATGTGAGCATCACGGTTCAATTTGAATCAGACCCCGCACTGCCCTGCCCCACATTTGCCACTGGCTTTGCTTTGCCTGATGGCCAAATTTTTACCAGTGCTTACACCTTGTTTGATGGCATTGCCATTGAGCGCGATGCACAAGGGCGTGGACAAGCCACCGTGGTGTTTGAAAAACTGCCCCTCATGAAAGGGCGTTTTTCAATCGGTGCTTATTTGTTCGACGAACGTGCGCTGCATGTGTACGACGTGGTGCTTCAAGCGGCTACTGTGGTGGTGACGCAAGCTGGCGTGCACCAAGGCTTTGTGCAACTGCCGCACCGCTGGAAGTAAGACCCGTTACAAGGCCTTTTGCGGCGTTTGCAAGGCACCCAACAAATCGTAAAACTGCTGCTCAGGCGCGCGCATCACATGCGGGCCAATGCAATCCAAAGCCGTTTG
Source organism: Comamonadaceae bacterium (assembly GCA_021298995.1). GTDB lineage: Bacteria > Pseudomonadota > Gammaproteobacteria > Burkholderiales > Burkholderiaceae_C > Limnohabitans_A. The sequence continues at coordinate 556 of JAJTGB010000118.1, forward strand.
CGTGAGGGCTTCTGGCGTGCATGTGGCGGGGTCAATGGCGGGATACAAGGTCAACAAATGATGCTGGGTTTGTGCGTTGTATTCAATGGCAGCAGGCACCACCTGCGCACCCGTGAGCTGCGCCAATTTGGCGGGGCCAGTTTGCAAATAAATGGTTTGGCCCATGAATTGAAACGAACTCCAAATTGCGACGCGAGGCAATGGACGTGATGGGCGCACCACCGCACAGGTGGTGCAGCGCACCGTTCATCAAGAGCCAACTGCCGTGGTGCACAAACACCACCACCACCGAACCTTTTTGAAGAGCGGCTTGGTAATGCTCTTGGCCTTGAAGTTGAACGCGATCGCGAATGTAGTCTTCGCGGTACAACTGCGTTTCGGCGCACATGAATTGGCGGTAGGCCGCCAAATCGAAGTTGGGTTCCAGCGGAGGCGGTAAAGGTGACGAGGGCATCGGGGGCTTCAAGGGCGCAGCTTGCCCAGCCGTTCCGAAGAATGCCTTTGCCAGTTTTGCTTGTATTGCCTTCAACATTCTGATTGCCAATGCCCAATTTGCCGTTATATTGCTTGGCCAATGATAAAACATCGCTACGCTCACGAAATTGACCCCAACGGCGGCAGTGCGGCTGCTCGCCTAGGCCGCATGGTTGAGGCGGGTCAGCGTGTTTTGGAGCTGGGCACGGGCCCGGGTACAGTTACACGCATCTTGCACAGCAAGGGGTGCAAGGTCACAGGCGTTGAAATGGACCCTGAATCATTGGCCATGTGCGCGCCCTTTTGCGAGCGCACCTGATTTCCCTGCCCAACGCCTCGCATTTGTCGGTGGTGGCATCGCTCATGGCGGGGCGCTTTCCTTATCAGACCAAGGGCTTGCTAGACAAAACGCACTTGCGCTTTTTTGGGCGAGAAGACATTGAAACATTGCTGACCGATTGCGGTATGGTGTGGCAGCGTTGGGAGACCGTTCAACTCGACCCTTCTGAAGCAGAGCTGAACCATTTTTGGAACAACTTAGAATCCTTTGACCAAGAATTTTTGCGCATCAAGTGTGAAGACGGTTTGGTTTACCAACATGTGTTGCGCGCTTACCCCACCCATGTCAAAGGTAAATCCATCGAGTTGCAAAAAGACACCGAAGACGAAGCGCGTATTTTTCAAGAAAGAGCTCAAGCGCTTCATGCCTTGATCACATCGTTAGAAGAACTCAAGCAAGCGCATGCTTTGGCTGAAAAAAAATGGTCAGAAGAAAAAGCACAACTCAACCAAAACATCGAGCAGCTGGCTGTAGCGCTAAATCATTCGCAGGCCACTTTGGCATGGACAGAAGATCAACTCAAGAATCACCAAAATTCATTGCATGAAGTTTTGAATTCTGCCTCTTGGAAATTAACCAAGCCTTTGCGAGCTCTTAAGCCTTAAAGAATTCAATCACATTGGCGCAATGCAATTTAGCTGCGCATGCGCCGCCAAATGCTGGCTAAGCGTTTGAGTGGATGGTAAAAGTTTCGAAGGCCAGGCGTGCCCAGCACAATGCGCTTGAGTAAGGACATGGGTACGCCCACCACACTGCTTTGCCTAGACAACTCTTGCGCTATTTGAATAATTTCTGTGGGGCTGAGTTCTACACGCAACTCTGCGTGCTTGGCCTGCGCTTTGGCGTAGTAATCGTCCAGCACACTTTGACGTTGCAAGGCCTTGTTCACGTCATTGGGCACGCGGTACAAGGATGTGACTTTGGGCACCAGTTCAAAGTCATTTTTGAGTGAATAACGCACCCACAAATTCCAGTCTTCTAAGTTGTCCAAGCTGGTGTCAAAGCCGCCATGGTCAAGAAAGAGTTGTCTTTGAAACAGCAACGCTTGAATGGGAAAGTAGTTGTGATGCCACAGCACGCCGCGGTTAAAGGGCTGCCAACGACCTACTTTGGCCAAGGGCCGGTAAATTATTTTTTGAATGGCGCCACTTTTTTGTAGCGCATCAATGTGCGGCTTGGCGCTTTGCACATCTTGGCCACCATCTTCCACCACCACCAACTCGATGCGGGCATAGGTTTGATGGGCCACACTGGCCAGAGCCTCTTTGAGTTTGCCACTTCGACCCGGCATGGTGCGCACCAGCACACTGACCCAAGGCAGCGTGTTGTTTTTTTCGGCTTGCACAATGGCTGAATTTTGCGCATTGGGGTATTCGTAAAACGCGCCTTCGCGGGCCATGGCGTAGTCCCACATGCGAAATGGAAAAGTTTCTTTGCTTTTTTGACGGGAACTTAGAAACTTCGGCGCCAGTTGGATGAGCTTCCAGAGTTGGCCCAACAACTTGGTGCGCATGCCTGGAAACTGGGGCTTCATGGCAAAAAGCGCCATGAACATGACGAAGCCTTGAATGACTTCATGGCGTCTGCCGTACCTGCACCTTAGAAGAACGTTGGCCAGTGTGCTGCCCAAGAACTGCTGGGGTTTGACCTGCGCCGCTTCTTCGTAGGTGTAGTGCCACACAGTGGCCTTGGGCACATACTTGAGTTTGTAGCCGTGCCTTCTGAGCCTGTATGAAAGCTCTACATCTTCGCCGTATAAAAACAACAAGGGGTCATAGCCCTTGACAGATTGAATGGCATCGGTTTTGAACAACACACACGCGCTGGAGCACCAAGCGGTTTCTCCTGTAACGGGGTGGTAGTCCTTGGGGTGTTCGTAAGGTTTCTGGCGGCATTCCCAAGCGGCAATTGATGTGTTGCTGAAGGCTTGACTCGAGTCTTGCTGCGCCGTGGCAAGCAAGGTGGTGAGCGAGTCAGGCTCAAACTCCAAATCAACATTGGTGACCCAAAAGTAAGGGGTGGTGGTGAGGGCTAGATTGAAATTGTGTCCCAAGCCAAAGCCGATGTTCTGACCTTGGTTGAGAGAAAGCGAAGCAAATTTTTGCGACAGAACAGCCTGTTGCTTGGAGAGCCACGCAAAGCTATTGTCGGTAGAGCCGTTGTCTAGCACACACAACGCAATTTGATCACACGGCAGGTTTTGCTGAAACAAGCTTTGAAAAAAAGCAGCTAGCCATTTTTCTGAGTTGTAGGTGACGATCGACAGCGTTATTTGTGGAGCGGGTCGGTGGTTTGTCTCTTGCATTGGCCGCGTTAATTTCAATTTCTTGAATTATCCGCGAAAGGGCTTGAGCTTGAGCGCAGGCTTCTCAACAAAATGCCAAGAGGCTGCAGCCAGAGCAATCGTGATGGTCAAAGTACTTAAAAGATAGGGCACAAGCGGCATTTGGGGCCAAAAGGACACCAAGCTTTGCTGGACAGGAAAGGCGTAAATGTAGATGCCGTAGGAGTAATCGCGCTCGTGCCAGCGGCTTAGCCATGCGTGATGGCTCAGGCCAAAGGCCAAGACCACAAAGGGCAAAACCACCCATGAGGCCATCGCAAAAAGTTGCGGCTCTCGGCTTAAGCAGAGCCAAATCAGGACGGCCAGAAACACGTTGGGTAAGCTGAAGTACTTGCTGAGCTTGAATTGAAAAAAGCAGGCACCCACCATGAAGTAGACGCCGCACAAAGGAATTTGCCTCAGGTCGGTTCGGTACACCACCCAAGCTTCGGTGCTGGGCAAGGCCCACAAAGCCACCAGCACCATCAAACTGAGCGCAGTCAAGCCCGTCAACCATTGGCTAAGCTTGGAAGGCTCTTGAATGCTTGAGCTTTCTGAGTTGGTTTTTTGAAACCAGGTGGCCAACATGCCCAACAGGGCCAGCAGCAAGTACATGAAGAACTCAATGGGCAAACTCCACAAAGAACCATTCACGGCATGTGGCAATCTGTTTTGCGCAAAGACACCCGGCAAGTGGTAGGTCATGTAAAGCGCCATGTTGGTGAAGTAACCGCGGGTGTGTTCGTTGCGCCAATAGGTGGCCATGTCGAGCGTGGTGAGCCACGGGCCCAGCACGAACACACTAAGCAAGGTGCACACCAACAAGCCTGGAAAAATTCTGAGGGCGCGCTTGGCTAAAAAACGCAGCACGCTAGGATCGCGTTGCCAGCTTTGTGCCACCAAGTATCCGCTGATGGCAAAGAAGATGTAAACGCCCAAGGGCCCCAAGGGCACCCATTGCAAAAACAATGGCTCTGGTAAACCCAAGAAGACAAAGGCATGGCCATAAAGCACCAAGCAAGCGGCAAACCAGCGCAAGGCCGTTAAATTATTGCGGTGGCCGGCGGCAATCAAGGCCTCGGGCATTGCGAGCTGATTAGTAAGCGCCATTGCGCCAGAACACCACTTTGATGGTCTTGAACAAAATGGCCAAGTCGTACCACAGTGACCAGTTTTTCACATACCAAGCATCTAGGTAAACGCGGGTTTCGTAGTCGACATTGTTGCGGCCACTGACCTGCCACAGGCCTGTCATGCCTGGGCGCACCATGAGGTAATAGCTTTTTTCTAGACCGTATTTTTGCAACTCGTCTTGCACGATCGGTCTGGGGCCAACCAAGCTCATTTCGCTTTTGAGCACGTTGAAAAGTTGTGGCAATTCATCGAGGCTGGTGCGCCTTAAAAAATCACCCACCTTGCTCACGCGGGGGTCGTCTTTGAGTTTGTGTTCTTTGTGCCACTCTTCTTTTAAGCTTGGATTTTGTTGCAAGATTGATTGCAATTGTTGCTCGGCATTGGGCACCATGGAGCGAAATTTGTAGCAGTAAAACTTGCGCCCATTTTTACCAATGCGCTGATGCGCAAACAGCACGCTGCCGCCTTCTATTTTGAGCGCCATGGCAATGAACAGCATGAGGGGCGAGATGAGGACCAACAAAAATGCAGCCACGAAGCTGTCAAACAAGCGCTTGGTTAAACGGGCAGGCCATCGGCGCAGGTTGTTTCGAACTCTGAGCAAGGCCACTTCGTGCGAAAAGAAGTGCGCAATGTCGGTGCCATACAAAGGCACGCCGCGCATGGCCGGAATGACGCTGATGTCGGTGGCGCCCCACTGCGTGAGCGTGCGCAACCAATGCTCGCGTTGCTCGGACTGAGCATGTTCCAGCGCTATCACCCATTGAACGCCAGGTTGGGCGGCCAAGGTTTCAAGTTGGTGCAAATTCTGCAGTGCGTTGCCGTTCAATCGCAAGCGGGGGCTTGATTCATCAACGTTGACATAACCCACCACCTCAAAGCCCATGCGGGGTTCACTCTCTAGGGCGATGGCGGCCTCTTGAGCATTTTCGCCATGACCGATGATGATGGTCTGCCGAATCCAAAGACCCATTTGCTTCAGTATCCAGCGCGTAACCATTCGGCCACAAACAATCATGGCAACGGCCAACACCCAAACCAACAACCACCACAAGCGAGATGAATTCCATCGCGTAGAAGCCACCAAGGTCATGTCTAGCAAGGCCAAACTACCGACCAAGCGCAGAATGTCGCCCAGCTCATCCCAAAAAGGCCGGCGATCGCTGTAATGCTGAAAGCGCATGAGAAAAAGCATGAGGCCTAAAAAAACCAATCCCGTCCAAGCCACGTAGCGCTGCATGTCTTGCGTGGAAAACCAAGCGCCGATGTTTTGGTTGGGATTGAGGGCCACATTGATCAGGGTGGCAATTGTGAACGCGGCAGCAAAGGCAATGACGTCGCCCAGCAAAATGGCAAATTTAGAAACACGAACCTGGAAAAGTGACAGGGTCTGAATCATTTGCGCTGATGCCAAAAAGACTTGTTCATGGCAAAGCGCAGTTTCAAACTGAGGGGCAAGAAACGGTAACAGGTGCCTATTTTGTAACCACAGAATTTGACAGCATTGTTAAGGACCATCTGCAGTAAACCAAATAGCTTGCTGGGTGAATGTGCACTGGCCTTTAAATACGCCCACTGCGACTTGAGCAACCGAATGCCCTCGCCTTCAGGCTTGCCAAAGCTTTGGAGAAGCCAGTTGTTTTGAGCGTGAAAGACGCCAGTGTCAAACATGCGCTGAAAATCCTCTAGCCGGTTGTAGTTGTGTGAATGATAAACGGCCGCACTGGCTTGGTATTGCAGGGATTGACCCGATAGCAAAAGCTTGGCAGCCATGAATGTGTCCTCCCCCAGCGGCAAGCCAGCAGGCAGGCCGCCCTGAGCCATGAGCGATGACAGGCGGTATGCCCCAAAGGCATTCGAAAAAAAACAGGTTTTAAAGCCTAGGTGCAAGCGGTCAGACAAACTAAGCGTTTTATTCAGCTCGGGATAGTTAAAAGCTCGCGCGTGGCACTCCATCCAAGGCGCATGCGGCTTGGCCAACTGCCGCCCGTAAGCGGCACCAATTTGCGGATTGGCAAAGGCCTGCACCAAGTTTTGCAAGGCACTGGGGGGGGCCAATAGGGCGTCTTGGGTGATAAAAACCACCACCTCGGGCGGGCTAATGCCTTGGTTTTGTGCCGCTTGCAAAGCCTGAGCCAAGGCCCACTGGCGAGTGCCGCCATGATCGAAGTTCAGGGCCTTCACATGAAACAAGCTGAAGCCCTCTGATTGGGTCAGGGCCAGGCTGCCATCGTCAGAGCCAGAATCGACAATGATGACTTTTTGGGGCTGGCTGTCTTGTGCTTTAAGGGCCGCAATCCAATCTGTCCATGCTTTTAGGCCAGGATTGAGCGTGGGCACCACAACCCAAAATGGAATGGCTTTTTGCTGGCCAACACCGTTTGGCGCAGTCCACTGCTTGGGGCTGGGATTTTCACCCTGAAGTGTGACCTCAGACACAATGGATTTTCAAGCTGTGCAACCTATAATTTCAGATTGCAAAATAAAGAAACAATTCATTGTCTCATCGCCCTTTTCCTGCCATTGCATTTGCCATCTTTGCACTAACTTTAGCGGGTGCACCGACAAACTCCAAAGTGGGTGGTTTGGCGTGGGTCTTACTTTGCTTAATGGGATTTTGGGCATTTTTGCGTTCTGAGCGAATCCAACATTCTGAAAATGGTTTGTCTGTTCAAAGCAACTGGGGCCAAACGGGTTCATCCCCTGTTGAAGAAGCGGCCAGAATTTGGCTTTTTGCTTGCCTTGCGGCCACTGCAATCAGAATCATACCCCACGGTTTTTGGCAGGATAACTGGGACCGTCGCCATGCAGAGGCCCGGCTCGTTTTAGGCGCCATGGCCACTGTGGCGCTGGTTAAATGGCCGCCTTTTTACCGTTTGCTGGGTGCACAGAAACTGTTGTTGAGCTATGCCATCGGTATGGCTTGCGCCATTGGCCTGGGTGTCACCAGCATTTACGGCAGAGAAACTCCGGTTCACGCCATTGCATGGGCTGTGAGTTTGAGCTTTTTGGTGTGCTTGTTGGCCCCCATGGTGCTTGATGCATCTGTGCGCTCTAGGCACCGAAAGATATGGGCGCTGTGTGTGGTGATGGGTTGCATGGGCGTGGTTTTAAGCCAGTCTCGGGGGGTTTACGGCCTGCTCATTTGGTTGGCGCTGACGGGGTATGTGGCGGCATCGAACCGCACTTTGTTGCACCTCTCTAGCCTGAGTTTGCGTGCGTGGCTGGTCTTTTTCCTAAGTTTCGGTGTTTTTATTTGGGCACTCTCTACTCAGCCCCAGTGGCTTACGGGAGTATTTCATCGCTTGTACGAAGTGTGGATCGAAGCTTCTCTGTCACAAACCAATCTTGCTGAGGCGGCCAACACCTCGATAGGCTCGCGCTTGTTTTTGTGGAGCAAAGCTTTAGATGCCATTGAGCTTCAACCCTGGCTGGGCTACGGCAAAGAAAACAGCATTGCCATGATCAAGCAGTGGGGCTTGGAAATTAATTCTGCTCAAGTGCAAAAGTTGGGGCACTTGCACCACGAGTTTTTAGACGCGTGGGTCAGTCATGGGCTGATGGGTATTTTGAGTTTGATGGTGCTGGCCACTGGCATGGGCTTGGTAGCGCGCAAGTTGTGGGAGCCGCATCCACGCGCGGCGCAAGGTATTTTGGGCATTTTGTTCATGCACCTGACTGCGGGATTGTCGAATACCAACATGGTCCATAACTACTATGGGGCCATGTTGAGTTTGAGTGTTGGACTGGCGTTGGTGATGGCGGCCAGTGAAGAGGCTAAGAACTAGAGCCTTTGAAAAGCGGTGCATGCCTTCAAGAGGCGTCTATTTTTAAAAATCAAAACGCTGCACTTTGGCAGCGTT
>JAJTGB010000119.1 GCA_021298995.1 Comamonadaceae bacterium
TGGCCGAAAAATGACCAAATCCAAGAGCCCAACTCTACACCGCAAATTCATCCCCCTAAATAAGGCGCCTCTATTAAACTGCGCTTATTCAAAAGCTTGCCTCACATGTCACATCACATCTACCATTGGTCCAACTTGACCACCCAAGACTTTGGCCGCATCGATACCAGCCGAGCCATTGCGGTCTTGCCCTTGGCCGCCACCGAGCAACATGGTCCTCACCTGCCCCTCTCGGTCGATGTGGACATTGCAGAGGGGGTCATCCAATCGGCCATCGCCCAATTGAATGCCAGCGCCCATCCCGCGGCAGATGCGCTGAATCAACAAAATTTATCGATCTTGGTGCTGCCCACCCAAAGTGTTGGTTTAAGCCCAGAGCATGCAGCATTCCCTGGCACGCTCACCTTAAAGCCCGAAACCCTCATTCGTTTGTGGACCGACATTGCAGAGTCGGTCAAAGCAGCAGGCATTCACAAACTGGTGCTGTTCAATTCGCATGGCGGGCACGTGGGCGCCATGGATGTGGTGGCCCGCGATTTGCGCGCTCGCTTGGGCATGCTGGTTTACAGCGTCAATTGGTACCAACTGCCCCTTGAAGACGACAAAGGGCAAGATGCCCATGCGCTGTTTTCTGACCATGAGCATCGGTTTGGAGTGCACGCGGGCGACCTTGAAACCTCGGTCATGCTGGCGCTCAAGCCACATTCAGTGAACATGAGCAAAGCAGAAAATTTCAAGTCAAGCTCAGAAGGTCGAGCCCAGTCTTTTCCCATATTGGGCAACGGACGCAGTGCCAAACTGGCTTGGCAAATGCAAGATTACAACCCTGCGGGTGCTGCAGGCAACGCTGCTGCCGCAACGGCTCAAAAGGGACAGTTGGTTTTAAATGCTGCCGGCCGTTCCTTGGCGCAACTGCTGTTGGAAATAGACCGCTTGCCCACCGACACGCTGCGGCCTTGAGCCTGCGACCTTCAGATCAGAGCGGGGCCTAAATTTTGGGCAGGCTCAATTCACAGGCCGATGGGTCAATTTGCTTTGGGTACTCCCGCGTCGCATCCAAGCACCCACCATCTGCATAAACACCTTTGGCATCTCTGATGCGCATCATTTGGTGCAAGATGTTTTGCAATTTGTCGGGTTTGAGTAGGGTGTCTTGCACGCAGGCGTCTACTTTGGTTTCGTCCATCCACAACTCGCCAGCCGCGTTGGTTTGCACACCATCACGCCAATGGAAAATTTCGAGGCATTTACTTTGCAATGTAAAAGGCTGGTCGCGCTTCCAGAAGTTGCTGAACAAACCGCCGCCGACATAAATCACCCACGAGCCTTCGTAACCCGTCACATCAGACGAGAGGGCATCGGGATTCCGAAACCAAACCCGATCGCCGGGCACATAAAAACGTGCAGGCAAGGGTTCTTCTTGGGAGCCATATTCATGCAAAAAAACCTCGTGAAATTGGCCAGAACGAATGGCGTACTTTTCATTCAAAGTTTGCAATTGCGCTAACAAGGCAGCGTTGTGCAAAGCGGCTTCTTGAGCCAAGCCTAGCAAAATCACATATTCGGTGGCGCGGTAGCAAGAAAAGTCATAGAGCTTGCCAGTGGCCTCGGGTTGAGTGGCACTGACCAAAGCCTTGATCAAATCTGTACCCGCTTGCAAAATAAAGCCAGCCTCTTCTTCATATCGCCAAAATTCGCTGGGCCTTTCGGCGGCATCGGTTTTGAATGCCAAGGCTGTTTTCTGGGCGTCCAGCACAATGTTTTCTCGCACCCGCACGGCGCTGCTGAGCGCTTCTAAGTGATTGAATTCAAAGAGGTGCGGCGAGACCAGCATGGACCAAAGTATCTCTTGCCGCAAACTGGTGGCATGCTGATGAAGTGAGAGGGTGTCGCAGTGGAGTGCATAAACCTGCATCCATGCGCTGCTCATTTTGCAGAATAGGTTGCCAGATCTGAGCTCAATGTCCAAGCCTTCTTCAATGCCAATGCCGGCAAAAAAAGCAAGGCACGCCGACCTGTCGCCATGGGACACTCGAATGCCTGCAGCTTGGGGTGAAGGCGAAGTGGCCTGTTGCGAAATTTGCATACATATCATTTTGACAAGAAAGCCAAGTCTCCCGTATCGGGAGAAACACTATCAAGCAAAAGTGACCCAACTTCGGTGGTCGGTATGATCCAAATGCGGCAAGTTGTTGTAAGAAAGCAGCATGTGCCTTGAAGGTGAAAATACAAACTCAGTGAGCGCTGTATTTCGAATGCGCAGGTTCAACTCGATAGACGTCTCGGCGGGCGCCTGCAGCACTTGCCCCACTGCTGTAGAAATAGGGCCACCGCTAGACACCACCAGCACGCGGCCCTGGTGCTTTTCTCGGATGTGGGTCAAAACCGATTGAATGCCTGCAGCAAACTCTGCATAACTTGTCATGCCTTTGGGCTGCGTCTCGCCGGCCATCCATTTTTGCAAAGCCGTTCGCAACAAACGAAAGTGATGCTTGTACATCTCAGGCGTATCTGGCTTGGCAAGCGGCGCTGGATGAATGGTTTCGATCAAGGCGTGGCTGTCGTATTCATTGAGTTCTGGCCATACTTCCGCTTGATTTTGCAGTTGAGCGCCCTGTGCAATACCTTCCCAGGTTTGGCGGTGTCTTTTCAGGCTACCCATGTAAACAGCCTCAAACTTCAGCGCTTCTGCGCCTTCATGTTCGCTGGCCGCTTGAAGCCAATACTGGCCCAAGCGAATGCTTTGTCGCAGGCCCAGGTTGCTAAGTTGGTCGTAATCGTCTGCGCCAAAAGAAGCCTGACCGTGGCGCACTAAAAGAAGTTGTCCCATAGCCCTAGTCTAAAGCCACCTGACCCTCGATACAGACGACGGTGTCGCCTCCAACCCACACTTGGCCCGAGGCGTCTTGGAAAATGTGCACCCGGCCCTGCCGGTCAAGTGCATGTCCTTGACCTGCCACATAGTGCGTGGGCATGCGTTTTTCTTCAATCAGCCATTGGGCCAGCGAAGCATTCAAGCTGCCCGTGACAGGATCTTCCAAAATACCCATGGCGGCGGCAAAAGCGCGCACTTCCAAATCCATGGGCTCAGCCGCTACATCGTTTTGCAAGCGAGATCTTTGTGCCGCATTTGTAAAGGCGCGAGACTCTCGGTTGCTGCGGGCAATGAGCAAAGGGCTGCCGGATGGCCCATTGTCGATGCGCGCGGCAACCCCTACTTTCACGCCCGACTTTTTCAGTGCCAAATGATCAGGGTTTAAGTTTTGCACCGTCTCTGCAGAATCGAGCAAAAAGCACCACCACTCTGGCCCGTTGTTCAAAATTTGACTGGCCAGCACCTGCTCTGCTTTGACGCCCAGTGCACTTAACAGCACGGCCATCTTGTCCGTTGGAATGGCACGCTTTTGCGTAGGCGGCGCAGCAAAGGCCCAACGACCCTTTTGATTTTCTAGGCGCACCAAGCCCACCCCACATTCTTGAACGATCACGCCCTCTTGTTTGGCTTGACCGCCCCCTTCCAACCATGCTCGCGCGCTACCCAAGGTGGGGTGGCCCGCAAAGGGCAGCTCACCACCCGGTGTGAAAATTCTCAAGCGGTAGTCTGCACCGTCTGCTTGGCCTTGGGGCGTTGGCGGCAAGACAAAAGTGGTTTCGCTCAGCTGTGTCCAACATGCAAAGCGTTGCATGGCTGAATCACTCAGCCCTGTGCCATCCAACACCACGGCCACCGGATTGCCCCAATAGGCTTGGCTTGTGAAGACATCCACCTGTTTGAATTTTCTAAAACTCACGACAAAATTTCCCAACGTTCAAGCGCACCCATTAATTCAGCATCAATTTGCGCGTCCCGTGCATACAAGGCGGTGGCCCTGGCGGGGTCTTGGGTAAACAAAGCACTGTCTTGCAAGGCTTTGCGAATATCTGCCTGTTCTTTTTCCAAAGATTCAATCAATGCGGGCAGACCATCTAGTTCGCGTTGCTCTTTGTAGCTCAACTTGGCCGCGCTTTTGGCGGGCTTGTGGGTTGCGCTGGCCGCTTCATTGGCTTTGCTAAGCGTTTGCTTGCTGGCGCTGTTGGCTGAGTTGTCAGAGATGGCCGTTGCGCCTTTGGCAGCAGCGGCCTTGTTTTGCGCTTGAATGCTTTGGCTGCGTTGTGATTGCGTCAGCCAATCTTGAACCGAGCCTTCGTACTCACGCCAGAAGCCAGGGTTCTCGGGTGTTGCTTCGCAAGCAATGATGCTGGTCACGACGTTGTCCATGAAAGCTCTGTCGTGGCTCACTAAAAACACGGTGCCTTGGTAATCTTGCAGCAGCTCTTCGAGCAGCTCCAAGGTGTCGATGTCAAGGTCGTTGGTGGGTTCGTCAAGCACCAAGACGTTGGCCGGCCTGGCAAACAAGCGCGCCAGCAACAAGCGATTGCGCTCGCCGCCAGACAAGGATTTGACAGGCGATGTGGCGCGAGCCGGAGAAAACAAGAAGTCGCCCAAATAGCTTTTCACGTGCTGGCGCTTGGTGCCAATTTCAATCCATTCGCTACCAGGACTGATGAAGTCCTCCAAGGAAGCTTCTAAATCGAGGGCGTTTCGCATTTGGTCAAAGTAGGCCACTTGCAAATTAGCGCCTTGCCGAATTTTTCCGCTGTCGGCCTCAAGCTCACCCAAGATCATTTTGAGGAGCGTTGTTTTGCCAGCGCCATTGGGGCCCAGTAGGCCGATCTTGTCGCCTCGAAGCAATGTGGCTGTGAAGTCTTTCACAATCACTTTCACATCACCCTCTGGTGAGACAAATGATTTGCAAACGTCGGTGAGTTCTGCCACCAACTTGCCGCTGGGTGCGCCCGAAGCCACTTCCATGCGCACCCGTCCCACTTGCTCTCTGCGTGCACTGCGCGTGGCGCGCAAATTCTCTAGCCGCACAATGCGACTTTGGCTGCGCGTGCGCCGCGCTTCAACACCTTTGCGAATCCAAACTTCTTCTTGGGCCAAAAGTTTATCGGCTTTGGCGCTGATGACGGCTTCTTGCGCCAACTGCTCTTCTTTGTTGATTTGGTATTGTGCAAAATTGCCTGGGTAACTGCGCAGACGTCCGCGGTCTAGCTCGACGATGCACGTGGCAATGCGATCTAGAAAAGCGCGGTCGTGTGTGATGGCCACTACGCTGCCTTTGAAGTCAATGAGCAATTGCTCCAGCCAAGAAATGGAATCCAAATCCAAGTGGTTGGTGGGCTCATCGAGCAGCAGCACATCTGGGTGGGTCACCAAAGCTTGCGCCAAGGCAACCCGCTTGCGGTTGCCGCCAGACAAGGTTGAAATTTTGGCTGTTGGGTCTAAATGCAAGCGGTGTAAAGTTTCGTCCACGCGTTGTTCCCAGCCCCAGCCGTCAAGCGCTTCAATTTGGCTTTGCAGCGCATCGAGATCGCCCACGCAATTGCTGTAATCGTCAATGAGTTTCATGACGGGCGCTAGGCCGCGCTGCACAGATTCAAAAATGCTGTCATCGGCTTCAAGCACGGGCTCTTGCGCCACATAAGCGATGCGCACGCCTTGTTGAACATGCATCGTGCCATCGTCCGCGTGCTCCATTCCTGCCAGTATTTTGAGGAAAGAGGATTTGCCAGTGCCGTTGCGACCAATCAGTCCAATGCGCTCGGATGTCTCGAGTGCAAAGTCTGCGTGATCAAGGAGTGCGACGTGGCCGTAGGCCAAAGACGCGTCTAGTAAAGTAATAAGTGCCATAGGTTGATTATCAATGGCATCTAAAAAAATGATGTGAGGGGCTTGCCACCTTCAAAAAAACTGTGCTATAGTCGCGGTCTTCGCAAAAAAGCACATTGTTTATTTCAATGTGCTTATTCAAAAAAGCGAATCGGGATAGCCCCGAGCAGTATTCAAAAAGCCAAGCGAACCCGCTAGGCCGATTGAAAAAAATGAAAAAAAGTTAAATTTTTTTCAGCCAGCACAAAAAACCGTGCTAGACTGCAAGGCTTCGCTGAAAACAAATGAATTTAAAAGTTCAGGCAGATTCAGCAAATCGGAATAAGCCCCGAGCAGCAAGTGAGTTGCAAACAGTTTAAAAAGTTTTGAAAATTTTTTAAATTATTTGCGAAATGACTCAAAAGCACTGAAAAACAGTGCTACACTGCAAGGCTTCGCTGATCGCAGCGCAGTGCAACAAAACGACACTCAGTGTTGGCCAGTTGCACAAAAGATCTTTAAAAATATACAGCCGATAAGCGTGGGCGTTTGATGGCGATTGCCAAGTTCTACGGAACTAAGACTTAATTGTCTTACAAACGCTCATGAGAATAGAAGTGAAGTTCACTTCAATTCCGTTTTTATGAGTTGCTCGAAAGAGCGAAAAAATTCAAGATCGAACTATAGAGTTTGATCCTGGCTCAGA
>JAJTGB010000120.1 GCA_021298995.1 Comamonadaceae bacterium
TGTGCACTGTAGCTTCGCCGCAGTTTTTGGCTTGAACGATTTCGAGTTTTTTCTTATCGTCTTCGGCATTCAACTCACCGTCTTTCACCATCTGCTGAGTTTCTGCTTCAGACAAACCTGAGTTGGCCTTGATGGTGATCTTGTTTTCTTTGCCGGTGCCTTTGTCTTTGGCGCCCACGTGCAAGATGCCGTTGGCGTCAATGTCAAAGGATACTTCAATTTGGGGTGTGCCGCGTGCAGCAGGTGGAATGCCCTCGAGGTTGAACTCGCCCAGCAGCTTGTTGCCACTGGCCATCTCGCGCTCGCCTTGGTAAACCTTGATGGTCACAGCGGGCTGGTTGTCGTCGGCTGTGGAATAGGTTTGTGCAAACTTGGTGGGAATGGTGGTGTTCTTGGTGATCATTTTGGTCATCACACCGCCCAGGGTTTCAATGCCCAAGGACAAAGGCGTCACGTCCAACAACAACACGTCTTTGCGATCGCCAGACAAAACTTGACCTTGAATGGCAGCGCCTACGGCAACCGCTTCGTCGGGGTTCACGTCTTTGCGGGGTTCTTTACCGAAGAACTCTTTGACCTTGTCTTGCACCTTGGGCATGCGTGTCATGCCGCCTACCAAGATGATGTCGTCGATGTCGGACACGCTCACGCCAGCGTCTTTGATGGCCATGCGGCAAGGTGCAATGGTACGCTCGATCAACTCGTCAACCAGGCTTTCCAGCTTGGCGCGGCTGAGCTTGATGTTCAGGTGTTTAGGACCTGTGGCATCGGCTGTGATGTAAGGCAAGTTGATGTCGGTGCCAGCAGAGCTGGACAATTCGATCTTGGCTTTTTCAGCGGCTTCTTTGAGGCGCTGTAAAGCCAACACGTCTTTGGACAAATCAACGCCACTTTCTTTCTTGAACTCGGTGATGATGAAGTCGATGATGCGTTGGTCAAAGTCTTCGCCGCCCAAGAAGGTGTCGCCGTTGGTGGACAACACTTCGAATTGCTTTTCGCCATCGACGTCGGCAATTTCGATGATGGACACGTCAAACGTGCCCCCACCCAAGTCGTACACGGCAATTTTGCGATCGCCTTTGTCTGTCTTGTCCAAACCGAAGGCCAAAGCAGCTGCTGTGGGTTCGTTGATGATGCGCTTCACATCCAAACCAGCAATGCGGCCAGCATCTTTGGTGGCTTGACGTTGTGCGTCATTGAAGTATGCAGGCACCGTGATGACGGCTTCAGTCACTTCTTCGCCGAGGTAGTCTTCGGCGGTTTTCTTCATCTTGCGCAACACTTCAGCGCTGATCTGTGGGGGCGCCAATTTGTTGCCGCGCACTTCCACCCAGGCGTCGCCGTTATCGGCTTTGGCAATGGTGTAAGGCATCAGGTCGATGTCTTTTTGAACTTCTTTTTCGGCAAACTTGCGGCCAATCAGACGCTTCACGGCATACAGCGTGTTGCGGGGGTTGGTCACTGCTTGGCGCTTGGCGGACGCGCCGACCAAAATTTCGCCGTCTTCCTGGTACGCAATGATGGACGGGGTGGTGCGCGCGCCTTCAGCGTTCTCAATCACCTTGGTGGTGTTGCCTTCCATGATGGCCACACACGAGTTGGTGGTGCCCAAGTCAATGCCAATGATTCTTCCCATGTTCTTCTCCGGTAATCTAAAAAAATGCTTGAATGAATCAGAAGTAGGGGCGGTTAGGGCAATTTCAAGACTAAATGAGCTGAAATTGCGTCTTTTTTGACCTCTTTTGCCTGAAAACAGGCAAATTTCTACTTCTGAGCGTACTTATTTGGGGGCCGTCACGGTGACCAAAGCAGGTCTCAACACCCGATCTGCAATGAGGTAACCCTTTTGCAACACAGTCACCACCGTGTTGGCGTCTTGCTCAGCAGGGACCACGCTAATGGCTTGGTGATGGTGTGGGTCAAACTTGGTGCCGGCGCCCGGGTTGATTTCAACCACTTTATTGCGCTCAAGGGCGCTTTTCAATTGGCGAAGCGTCGCTTCTGCGCCTTCGCGAATTTGCTCTGGCGTGACGTTTTGGATAGCCAATCCAGCTTCCAAACTGTCCAGTACGGGCAGCAGGCTGTCGGCAAACCCCTCAACCGCAAACTTGCGGGCCTTGGAAATTTCTTCATCGGCGCGGCGACGTGCGTTTTGCACATCCGCTTGGGCACGAAGGTATTGGTCGGCCAAAGTGGCATTTTGGGCTTTGACATTGGCCAATTCGGCTTGGGCATCGGCCAAAGGATCTTGTGAAACTGGCGCTTGCTGAGCCTGGGTGTCTGTGCCCATGGCTGCAGCAGCGGCAGCCAATGCTTCTGCTGTAGGCATGACATTAGGCGTGCCAGGATTTGGATTGGAGGTGTTTTGTGAGCTGGAATCAGACATGAAATGCATCCGCAATAAATGACAACGCCCCAAACTTGGGGGCGTTTTGAAAGATTTCAAGACCCTTTTGGCAAGCTGCCAAAGGGGCTTGCATCAGATCAAGACAGATCGAGCAATTCGACGTCGAACTTGAGCGTGGCGTTCGGTGGAATGACGCCGCCTGCGCCGCGTGAACCGTAGCCTAATTCAGAAGGGATGATCAGGGTGCGAGCGCCCCCAATTTTCATCCCAGCCACGCCTTCGTCCCAACCGCGAATGACCATGCCAGCGCCCAAACTAAATTGGAAGGGATCGCGGCGGTCTTTGCTGGAGTCAAATTTGGCACCCTGCTCGCCATCTTTGTACAACCAACCGGTGTAGTGAACGGTGACCGTTTGGCCTTTGGTAGCTTCGGCGCCGTCGCCGACCACGGTGTCTTCGTATTGCAGGCCAGTGGCTGTGGTGATCATGGTGTTTCCTAGAAAAAAGTCATAGAAAGGCCGGTGCGAGACCGGCCATTGGGTGAATTATGCCAGTGGATGGCGACTCGCAATGTTCTGGGCCTCAATGGGATGAACGCTTGGCCAAGTCTTGCATCAGTGCTCGGATGCCATAAGTCCAGGCCGGCGCTTGGTCCGAAGTGGTCACCCGGTTAAAAAGGGTTCCCAGTTGCGGCGTTGTGATGGCAACGGTATCGCCCACCACGTGGGTGAAGCCCTGGCCAGGGCCGTGCCTGTCTTGGGTGGGAGCAAACATGGTGCCCAAAAACAGCACCAGGCCGTCGGGGTACTGGTGGCAGGGGCCAATGGCCTGCGCCGCCAAATCCAGGGGGTCGCGGCTGATTTGGCTGAGAGAACTGCTGCCTTGCATCACAAAGCCTTCGGGTCCATGCACCGCCATGCTGAGGTCGGTCGATCGAACACTGTCGATGGTGTATTGGCCATCAAACAGTCGAATGAAGGGGCCAATGGCGCAACTGGCGTTGTTGTCTTTGGCCTTGCCCAAGAGCAGGGCGCTTCGGCCTTCAAAGTCGCGCAGGTTGACATCGTTGCCCAATGAGGCGCCCACAACTTGGCCTTTGGAGTTGATGACCAACACAATTTCGGGTTCGGGGTTGTTCCAAGAACTGCCGGGGTGCAAGCCCACATCAAAGCCTGATCCCACAGCGCTCATGGCTTGAGATTTTGTGAAAATTTCGGCATCGGGGCCAATGCCCACTTCAAGATACTGTGACCACACGCCCTGTGCCACCAAGACTTCTTTGAGTTTCATGGCTTGCGCTGAGCCAGGTTTGACGTTGCGCAAGTTGTCGCCCATGACATCCACCACGGCCTTGCGAACACTTTCCGCTTTGGCGGCATCGCCGCGAGCCTGCTCCTCAATCACGCGCTCAAGCATGCTGGCCACAAAGGTCACGCCAGCGGCCTTGATGGCTTGCAAGTCTGTGGGCGCAAGGAACCAGGCTTGGTGTGCATTGCGATGCTGGGGGTCTGTGTTGGACCACAGGGCTTGGGTTGACCAAGTTTTGCCTTGCTGGCTTTGCACTTTGTGGGCCACATTCTCAAGCTCCATCAAGTCGCTGCTGGTCAATGCCAAGTTAGACAAGTCGGTGGTTTCTGTGGCGCCAACTTTGACAAGGTAAGGGCCTTCACCGGGGACCCAAATGCGGCCAATCAGCAAAGCGTTTGCAATGTCTTTGGGCAGAGTTTCTGCCAAAGAAGGAAAGCTCGAATGTGACAAGGTCAGGTCTCCCAATGTGTGCTTCTGGGGCCGTGAAAATCGGCGCCCTCAGAGGTAGATTTTTTGCAGCAAGCTCACCAAGGTTTGTGCTTGGTGAGGTGTGAGTTTAGAACCAATTTTCATTTCTAGCTCGGAGGCTGTAGCTTCTGCTTTTTGCATGAGTTCCAAGCCCTTTTCAGTTGGGTGCAGACCCATGGCTCGACCATCATGGGGGTGAGGCAGGCGTTCTATCAGGCCTCTTGATTCCAAGGATTGCACCAAGCCTACTAAATTGGGCGGCAATATATTCAGGGCGGCACAGAGTTGGCGTGAAGTGACGCCTGGGTTGTGGACCACCACCGACATCACAGAGAAGTCAACTGGCTTTAAGTCATAGACCGCCATGCGCTCTAAAAATTGACCAATCACGGCCAACGCCGCACGGCGTGCGTTGTAACCAATGAGGGTTTCTAGATAGCTGGTGTCGACCGTTTCGACAAAAGGGGCGGCAGATTTTAGGCTGTTTGGCATTGTGTCTGGATGATATGACAACGCATGGCAAATTCTGGCAAAACCCATTGATGAAAAGCCTTTGAAGGCGCGTGCCAACGGTCTTTCACATTGGGCGTGTCTTGGGTCAGTTGGGCATCAATGCGTTGCCAAGCCCATTGCAGAAGAACCAAGGCCAAGGCCCGCAAAAAATCATCGGCCACCTGATGGCCCAAGCTGGGGTTTTGTTGGGAGGCCAGCAAAATTTCTTCCGTGATATTGCGAAGCTGCGTTGCCTCAGCTGTTTCAGCGTTGCTGTCGGTCTTCAAGTCATCCAGCAGCTGATTCAAAATTTGACCGCCATCGGGCATGATTTTTCGGACCAACAAATCAATGGCCTGAATTTCATTGGTGCCTTCATAAATCATGGCAACGCGTGCATCGCGCACAATTTGCTCAATGCCCCATTCGCGCACATAGCCATGGCCGCCAAACACTTGCAAACAATCGCTGCCACCGTGAAAAGCTTGGTGGGTGAGTGCGGCTTTCATAACCGGCGTCACCAGCGCACACCAACGTTGTGATTTGGCTGCCGTGTCTTTGTCGGCGTGTTTGATTCGATCTAACTCTACGGCCGTTTGGTAAGCCAGCACGCGACCGCCATCCACCCATGAACGCTGAGTGTCCAAGATGCGCTTGATAGCAGGGTGTTCAATGATGAAGTCGGCTTCGGCTGCAGATTTCGCTTTGGCATCTTTGCCACCTGGCGCGCGCATCTGGCGGCGTTCTTTGGCATAGGCTTCGGCTTTTTGCCAAGCGGCATCGAGCAGGCCAATGCCTTGCATGGCCACATGCAAACGTGCAGCATTCATCATCACAAACATGGCGTTCAGGCCTTTGCCCGGTTCGCCAATGATTTCGGCCAGCGCATCGTCAAAACGCATCACGCAAGTGGGGCTGCCGTGCAAGCCCATCTTTTCTTCAATGCGGTCGCAATGCACGGCACTGCGTTCACCATTTGGATAAAACTTAGGGACCAAGAAAAGCGACAAACCTTTGGGTCCCGGTGGGGCATCGGGCAAGCGAGCCAATACCAAATGGACGATGTTGTCGGTGAGGTCATGCTCGCCACCGGAGATGAAGATCTTGGTGCCATTCAAGGCATAGCGGCCATCCGCTTGGGGGGTGGCTTTGGTACGGGACAAGCCCAAATCGCTGCCAGCATGGGGTTCAGTCAGGCACATCGTGGCCAACCATTCGCCAGTGCCAACTTTGCTGAGGTATGCTTCTTTCAGTGCAGGACTGGCGTAATGTTTGATGCATTCGTAAGCACCATGCAACAAGCCAGGTGCCATCGTCCAGCCATGGTTAGCGGCAGAAAGCATTTCATACAGCAAGATTTCTAACACGGTGGGTAAACCTTGACCACCATCTTCCGGATCAGCAGAAAGTGCCGGCCAACCCGCTTGCCAAAACATTTGATAAGCCGCTTGAAAACCAGGGGGCATGGTCACTTTGCCGTCTTGCCATTGAGCGCCAATTTCGTCGCCTTCGCGGTTTAAAGGCGCAACCACCTCGCCTACAAATTTACCAGCCTCATCCAAGACTTGTTGTACCAATTCATCGTCTAACTCCTCAAACACTGGAAGTGATTTGAGTTGATCGGGTGCATTCAATACATGCGACAAGACAAATTGCATGTCTTGAATGTTGGGTTGGTAATGGCTCATGGCGAATCAGCT
>JAJTGB010000121.1 GCA_021298995.1 Comamonadaceae bacterium
TGCCGACGAATCCAAATTGGTGGATGTCTTGGGTGCATTTCCATTGCCTGTCGAAGTTATTCCCATGTCTAGCACGCGCATCATGGCGCAATTTGCAGCGCTAGGTGGTGAGGCACATGTTCGCATGAAGGATGGTAACCCCTTGGTCACTGACAATGGACAGCACATCATCGATGTGAGGGGCTTGAGGATCACCGATCCTGTGGCGTTTGAGGCCCAAGTGAGCCAATGGCCAGGGGTTGTGACCGTGGGTGTGTTTGCCTATCAAAAAGCCCAAGTGTGTTTGCTGGGAACCGCCCAAGGTGTGAAGACGCTGACGTTTTAAGGCGCCAGCATTTCTTTTCAATTGGTAGACATGCCCTGATGCTTGAGCAAGGCATTGATAGAGGGCTCGCGTCCTCTAAACGCAATGAAAGAATCGAGAGCAGGGCGGCTGCCACCTGCCTCCAAAATAGCCTGTCGATATCGACGGCCTGTCTCTAGGCTGGGTGAGCCATCAGCCTGAGCAGTTTCTTCAAAGGCTGCATAAGCATCGGCCGACAAAACCTCTGCCCACTTGTAGCTGTAATAGCCGGCGGCATATCCGCCTGCAAAGATGTGGCTGAAAGTGTGTGCCATGCGGTTGAATTCAGGCGGCTGAATGACCGCCACTTCAGCGCGAACTTTGTACAACACCGGCATGAAATCATCTTGTGGGTTGTGTTCGCTGTGAAGCAACATATCGAGCAGGGCAAACTCAATTTGCCGCAAGGTTTGCAAACCACTTTGGAAGTTTTTCGCGGCCACCATTTTGTCGAACAAAGCTTTTGGCAAGGGCTCGCCAGTTTTGACATGCGCCGTCATGTGCTTGATAACAGGCCACTCCCAGCAAAAGTTTTCCATGAATTGACTTGGCAATTCCACGGCATCCCATTCAACGCCACTGATGCCAGAGACATCCCGTTCATTCACTTGCGTCAACATGTGATGCAGGCCATGGCCAAATTCGTGGAATAGGGTGATCACATCGTCGTGGGTGAGCAAAGCGGGATTGCCATCGACGCCTTCTGCAAAATTGCAGACCAGATGCGCAACGGGTGTTTGGAGCTGACCATTGTCGGGACGCAACCAACGTGAGCGAACGTCATCCATCCACGCGCCACCTCGCTTACCAGCGCGGGCTGGTGGGTCGAGATAAAACTGTCCTACGAGTTGACCATTTCTTTCAATGCGGTAGAAACCAACAGCAGGATGCCAAACAGGCGCAGTGTCTGGCCGAATACTCACTTCAAACAAGGTCTCAATGATTTTGAAAAGTCCCTGCAAAACTTTGGGTGCCGTAAAGTATTGCTTGACTTCTTGTTCGCTGAAACTATAACGAGCTTCTTTCAGCTTCTCACCAATGTAGGGCCAGTCCCATGCCTGTGGGTTTTGAAGGTTCAAATGCTCCGCGGCAAATTGCCGCATGTCTTGCAAATCTTTTTCTGCAAAAGGCCGGGCCCGCATAGACAGGTCTCGAAGAAAAGCGATGACCTTGGCAGGAGAGTCAGCCATCTTGGTGGCGACCGAAACTTCAGCAAAGTTTTGATAGCCCAACAATGTGGCTTCTTCCTGACGAAGTTGCAAAATTTCTTGAATGAGTTTGCCATTGTCCAATTCGGAAAACTGCGTATCAGCTTGATCGGATGCGCGTGTGACGTAGGCGCGGTAAAGCTTTTGACGCAAATCGCTGCTGACGGCAAACTGCATCACTGGCAAGTAGCAGGGCATTTTCAAGGTGAGCTTGTAACCTGATTGACCTTCTTTTTCAGCGGCTGCGCGTGCTGTGTTTTTGACATCTTCAGGCACACCTGCCAACTCTTCTTCAGTCACAAACAGTGAAAACCTGTCTGTTGCATCCAAAGCGTTTTCACTGAATTTTTGACTCAGCTCGGCCATGCGCTCTTGAATAGCGGCATACCTTTGCTTGTTTTCCCCTTGAAGTTCTGCACCACCCAACACAAAATTTCGAAGCGCGTTCTTCAAAGCTTGTTGCTGAGCATTGTCCAGCAAGGCTGAATTGACAGCTTTGTACTTGGCATAAAGCCTTTCGTCAGCGCCTAGCCTGGTCCAAAATTCGGTCACTTTGGGCAGCGCGTCGTTATAAGCCGCGCGCAATTCGGGTGAGTCAGCCACGCTGTTCAAGTGGCTCACTGCCCCCCATGCAGAACCTAAGCGCTCAGTGCGAACGTCAAGCACCTTGGCAATGGCTTGCCACTCGGCGGGAAAGGCGTCTTGGGTGACTTGCTCTAAAGCGTCGGAGGCCGCGCTTAAAAGCTGATCAACGGCTGCATTGACGTGCTCGGGCTTGATTTGGTCAAACAAAGGCAGATCGGTTGTTTGTAGCAGGGGATTGGTGGAAGGCATTGTCATGGTTGAATACTTTCAAGCATCAAGGAAATGAGGTGGTTAAATTAAATGCGCTCAGCAGCTTCAAGCGTGTTGACAAGAAGCATGGTGATGGTCATTGGGCCGACGCCGCCCGGCACCGGTGTGATGTAGCCAGCCACTTGGGACACGCCCTCAAAGTCGACATCGCCGCACAGCTTACCTTCGTCGTTTCTGTTCATGCCCACATCAATCACCACTGCGCCAGGCTTGACCATGTCTGCAGTCAGAACATTGCGTTTGCCAACGGCAGCCACAATGACATCTGCTTGCAAAGTCATGGCCTTCAAATTGGTGGTTGCGCTATGGCAAATGGTCACGGTGGCGTTCTTTTGTAGCAGCATCAGGGCCATGGGCTTGCCCACAATGTTGCTTCTGCCAATGACCACGGCGTGTTTGCCTTTCAGTTCGTACCCAATGCTTTCCAGCATTTTCATGCAGCCGTAGGGCGTACAAGGCCAAAACCCCGGCATGCCCGTCATGAGAGCGCCAGCACTGGCGATGTGAAAGCCGTCAACATCTTTGGCTGGAGAAATGGCTTCAATGACTTTTTGAGCATCGATATGGGGTGGCAATGGCAACTGAACCAGAATGCCGTGAATGGTTTTGTCAGCATTTAGCGCATCAATGCGCGCAAGCAGAGCGGCCTCGCTCAAACTGTCGGGATGCTTTTCCAAAACGGAATGAAGGCCGCTGTCTTGGCAGGCTTTGACTTTGTTGCGCACGTAAACCTGGCTAGCTGGGTTGTCGCCAACCAGTAAAACTGCCAAGCCAGGCGTGATCCCCTTGGCTTTCAAGGCTGTAGTGCGATGTGTGACGTCTGCGCGCAATTGTTGGGAGAGGGCGATGCCGTCAATTTTTTGGGCTGTCATAGGTTCATGTTTCTAAATGACAAAAATGGGTAGGCTTCAAACAAAAACGCCCGCGAGTTGTAGGTTCACGGGCGGGATGATCGGCCTTCGAAAGGCAATAGATCCTAGGCCTTGGGCGCGGCCTGTCCTAATGCAATTTTGAGCAGATCTGCCACAGTATTGGCATTGAGCTTTTCCATGATGTTGGCGCGATGTGCTTCCACTGTCTTGATGCTGATGCCCAAGTCGTCCGCAATTTGCTTGTTCAAGCGGCCTGCCACAATTCGTTCAAGTACTTGGGCTTCACGTCCTGTTAGCTTAGACAAAAGTGCGTCTCGGGTCGCTGCGTTTTGATGTTCTGAAAATGATTCGCGGGCGCTGTCGAGCATGCGCTCAACCAAACTCACCAGATCATCTTCTTTGAAGGGCTTTTGAATAAAGTCCATCGCACCTTTTTTCATGGTGTTGACGGCCATGGGCACATCGCCATGGCCTGTGATGAACACAATGGGCAGGGGGGAGCGGCGTTCAATGAGCTTGTCTTGAAGTTCTAGACCCGTCATGCCGCCCATGCGAATGTCGACAATCAAACAAGCAACTTCACGGGGGTCGTAGCGACTGAGGAATGACTCTGCTGAGTCAAAACATCTGACTCGATAGTCTTTGCCCTCGAGGAGCCACTGGAGAGAGTCGCGAACGGCCTCGTCGTCGTCAACAACGTAAACAGTTCCTTTTTTGGGTATCAAACTCATGGGGGTTCCCAGTTCTACTTGCTAATTCAATGTGGCGAAATGGCCGTGGCGGGTATCCAAAAGGAAAAACAACAACCAACAACTTCGTCGGCATTGTAGAGGTTCTCGGCGGTGATTCTGCCTTGGTGTGACTCAACAATGGTTCGGCAGAGGTTCAGACCAATACCCATGCCTTCCACTTTGGTGGAAAAGAAGGCTTCGTAGAGCCTCCCCATCACCTGTGGCGGCAGGCCTTTGCCTGTATCGGTGACTGAAAAATGCACCGTATTTTGGGCGGCGATGACCTTGGGCACGACCCTCAACTCTACATGGCGTTTGCCGACCGGTCTTTCTGCATTGTCGATTGACTCTGCTGCATTTTTCATCAAATTGATGAGCACCTGCTCAATCAGGATGGGGTCGACACTGAGCTGGGGCAGGCGAGCAGCGACGTAATGGGACAGTCTGACATTGCGCCGGCGGAGCTCAATTTCTGCCAATTCAACCGCTTCATTGACCATGGAATGTACTTCTGAGGGCGTGCGGTTGGGTTCGCTGCGCTTTACAAAGGTTCGAATTCTGTGAATGATTTGACCCGCTCGTTGCGCTTGGTGCGAGGTTTTTTCCAAGGCCCAAATCAAGTCTTTCTCATCAATCTGTTGCCCTTTGATGCGAGAGAGCATGCCATTGCAATAGTTGGCAATGGCGGTTAAGGGTTGATTGAGCTCGTGGGCCACGCTGGAGGCCATTTCTCCCATGGTAATAAGGCGGCTGGCGTTTTGAGCACGCTCGGCTTGCTGCGTGGCCAACTCTTCGGCCTGTCTGCGAGCGGTGATGTCAGTGGCAATGACCAGTTGTGCCAGTCTGCCATCTGCCCAGTTGATGTAGCGGGTGCGAATTTCGAGCCATTTGTCCAAATGTTCTAAATAAATCTCAGCCCGTTCAGCGGGGGCCACAGTAAGGCTCTCGGTGGGCAAGCCTGCCAGTGCGTCTACATCGTCCATTTCTGTTTCGGAAGTTCGAATGTCCAACATGCCTGCTTTTTCAACCAAATTCAAATGGCCATGCGTGTCATTGCTAAACCACTGCCTATAAAGCTTGTTGGCAAACAACAACTCTTCACTGCCCAAAGGCGCGACGGACACTGAAGCATCCAAGGCTTCGAGCACGATGGTGAAGCGTTCGTAAGAGGCCGCCAGCTGCTCACGCACACGGTTTGGCTCTGTGATGTCGGTCATGGAGGTCATCCAACCAGTTTGTTGACCATTGGCATCAATCAGAGGTGAAACATAAAGCCGTGCGTCAAAAACACTGCCATTTTTTCTTTTGACTCGAACTTGAAAGCCACCAGAGGTTTGCTTGCCGCTGAGTTCCTCTTCTAGGCGTGCCATCAAGAATTCTCGGTCTTCATCTGGCCAGTAGGGGTAGGGGGCAACAGCACCGATCAGTTCATTTTCTTGCCATCCCGTCATTTGGCAAAAGGCCAAATTCACATAGGTGATGCGTCCTTCCAAATCCAAGGCTCGCATCCCGGTCAAGATGGAATTTTCCATGGCACGTCTGAAGTTGGTTTCAGCAAACAGCTCTCTTTGGGTTTGTTGCCGTTTGCGAGTGTGGCGCCAATTGCCGATGAGCATCCATGCGGTCAGCAGGCTCAGGGCACCAATCATCCAGAAAAAACCATTCCCCACAATGTCCTGAGAAGTTCGCCAAGCTTGAGCTCGCAAAATGAGTCCGTTGCCGACGGGCGAAACCGGCACTTCAAATTCATTGTTTTGCCCAGAAATACCAGGCATGAAACTCCAAACACGAATTCTTTTTGGAATGGACTGTCCGGCAATGAGATTGCCTTCACTGTCCAGCAATGAAACCGCGTACTTTGCTGAAATTTCACTTGGAACGCCGTATCTCAATAGACTTTCCACGGCGTACTCCGCCATGATCACGCCATTGAAACGGCCTTGCGCATTGGTGAGTGGTGTGTGCAGTTGGAGTACTTCATTTTTGGCGTAACTTTCTTGCCCCATTGAATTGTTGCCCATCGAAAGACTACCGTCGTCTTCTTGGGAGTAGATGGGTTGCATCAGGTCACGGGCCAGTGTGTAGCTGTTCTCTGACTCGCCCCACTTTAAGACTTCGCCAACGCGCCATTTTTGGTTGATCAACACGCTTGGCGTTGTTTGAATGGCCAAAATTTTTCGCTTGTCATCGACCCAAGCCAAGGCTTGTAGCTCGGGGTTTTTCAGCACCAGCGTTTCTGCTCTTTTTCTTTTTGAAAACTCTTTAAGGTCGACATCTTTGTTGGAGATATCTCTGGCCAAACGCATGATCTGTTCTTGGCGCTCTAATAAAAGCAACCTTAAGCGTTGTTGACTGTATTCAACGTCTCTCTTAACAGCCTCTTGTTCACGATCAATTTCTTCGACACGCAAATACCAAAAAGAAAAAGCAATTGCGGTAAAAAATAGCAAGACGGCAGCTATTGGGGCTAAAGTGGCAAATCGATCTTGTTTGACAGGATTTTGTTTTTTCCACCAACGCCGCCACCAAGACACAGGCTTGATGGCCAAAATGGCTACGGATACGTTTTGCGACTTCATAGTGTGAGAGTTTAGGGGAATACCTTCTATTATTTTTTACAATATGAAACGATAAAGCACCATTTGAAATTTTTCAAACTTTGTGAGAGAATTCTGAAAAAATAGATCAACCACGGCCTACAAAGGAGACAAACATGTCAGCCGTTCAGCCAAATAGCGTCCTCTCTGA
>JAJTGB010000008.1 GCA_021298995.1 Comamonadaceae bacterium
GGGCCCACCCGTGGCCGACATTCCGGCCCAAAAGCTGTCGCCACACGTCTGGATGATCTACTCCCCCGACGGATTTCCCACCCCTGAAAACCGGGGCATGATGGCCAACGTGATCTTTGTGGTCACCACGGCCGGCGTGGTGGTGATCGATTCGGGTGCTTCTCTGCAAATTGGCCAGATGGCTATTCGCATGATTCGCAAGGTCACCGATAAACCTGTGGTGGCCGTGTTCAATAGCCACTACCACGGTGACCATTGGCTGGGCAACCATGCCTTCGTCAAAACCTACGGTGACAAGCTGCCCATTTACGCACTGCCCACCACCATCGAAAAACTCAAAGGTGCAGAAGGCAACTTGTGGCGCAGCCTGATGGAGCGCTGGACCCACCAATCAACCTTGGGCACTCAGGTGGTGTTGCCCAACTCGCCCGTGCAGCAGGGTCAAGCGATTCAGATCGGCGATGTGACATTTCGCATGCACCACTACGGTACGGCGCATACGCCATCGGATCTGTGTGTCGAGGTGGTGCAAGACAAGGTGACGGCTGTGGGCGACATCGCCATGACCAACCGCATAGCCAACATGGACGAAGGCTCTTACCTCGGCACCTTTAAATATTACAAAAGCCTAGAGGCTGCTACAGGGCAACAGCTCTGGGTGCCTGGCCACGGTCAAGCCCGCCCAGACTTACTCAAGACCTATGGCGAGTTCATGGCGGGCATCTGGGAGCCTTGCCTCAAAGCAGTGGAAGACGGCAAGACTGAAGCCGAGGCCAGAGCGGCCGTGATGAAAGACCCGCGAGTGGCCGCAAGGGCTAAGTCCATGCAGGGCTTTGACGGCAATATTGGCAAATATGTGAGCCTGGCCTATCTGGAAGCCGAGAAAGTCGCGTTCTAAAAGCAGAAGTACGCACCGTGTTGGGTGTGTGCGGATTCATGTTTCCAACGCTCGAGGCAAGCTCATCAAGCAGATCTATTTGTTTGCCGCATCGCCCGACTCAATAAAAGCACGGGTATTAAACCAACAAGCACCAAAGCCAAACTGGGCAGGGCAGCTTCTCCCAGTCTTTCGTCTCTGGCCAATTGAAAAGCCACCACAGCCAAAGTATCCGTATTGAATGGTCGAAGCACCAAGGTGGCTGGCAATTCTTTCATGACATCTACAAACACCAAGAGTGCCGCAGCCAAGACGGAGCGCTTTAGTAGTGGGGCGTGAACACGGCTAAGCAGGGCGATGCCTGTGACCCCCATCGTGCGTGCTGAATCGTCGAGGCTTGCAGGAATGCGGGCGTATCCACTTTGAATTGATTGCAAGGCCACTGCACAAAACCTGACCAAGTAAGCCCAAATCAGGCCCATCACAGACGCCGTGATCCAAAAACCCACTGGCGAATCGGGCCACTGCTTATGTATCCATGCTACAGGAAGCAGCAGACCCACCACCACCACAGCACCAGGAATGGCGTAACCCAATCCCACCAATTGGGAAATAGAACGCGCAAACAGGTCTGCCTTGTTGCGCAGACTAAAGGCAATAAGCAATGAAAAGCCGA
Organism: Comamonadaceae bacterium; assembly: GCA_021298995.1. Classification (GTDB taxonomy): domain Bacteria; phylum Pseudomonadota; class Gammaproteobacteria; order Burkholderiales; family Burkholderiaceae_C; genus Limnohabitans_A. The sequence continues at coordinate 1,554 of JAJTGB010000008.1, forward strand.
CAGCCAATAGAGCCGTGAAGCCACCCAATCGAAGGCTGTTAAATGACCATTCCAAAAACCGCTCCCAAGGTATGACTGTTTCGGAAATAAGCAAAGGTTTGAGCATGAGCAAGATGGGCAAGCCAAAGCCTAAAAACACCAACAAGCCGCACCCTGCGGCAAGCACCAGTCCTTGGGTCTGGTTGAGTTGTGTGGGTTGTGCTTCGCGAGAGTTGGCAGAGTTGGTGTTGCTGGCTGTGAAGCGCATTCGCGCCTGCGCTTGTTTTTCTAGGTGCAGTAACAACAGCACGATGGCCAGCAACAGTGTGGCCAACTGAGCGGCAGCAATGCGGTTGTCCATGATGAGCCAAGCCTTGTAAACGCCAGCCGTGAAGGTTTGAATGCCAAAATAACTGGACACGCCAAAATCTGCCAAAGTTTCCATGAGCGCCAGTGCCACGCCTGCAGCAACTGCCGGTCTGGCCAAGGGCAAAGCCACTTCTGTGATGCGCCTGTAAAGAGGTGCGCCCAACATGCGTGCAGCTTCCATCAAGTTGGACGCGCGTTCGCTCAGTGCGGTTCTGGCCAGCAAATACACATAGGGGTAGAGGGTGAGTGAGAACACAAAAACGGCACCCCCCAAACTCCTTATTTCTGGGAAAACGCGGCCCTCCAAGGACCAAGTGGCGCGTATGAAATTTTGAAGCGGGCCGCTGAATTGAAAAAAGTCGGTGTACGCATAGGCCACGACATAAGCGGGCATGGCCATGGGCAACAACAAGGCCCATTCAAAAAACCGATGGCCTGGAAACCGAAACAATGTGACCGCGGCTGCAGCGCTTAAGCCTAAGACCGTGACGCCCACTGCAACGCCCGCACAAAGTAGCAAGCTTGTGAGCAAGTAATCAGGTAAAACGGTTTGAGCCAGCTCACTCAAAACTTGAGCAGACGCAGCATTCCACTCAAGCCACGAACTGATCAGTGCCAACACTGGCAAACTGATAAAGAGGGCTGTGAAAATAAAAATAACCGAACGAATTCGGACAGCGTGCATGGGTCTGTTCAGAGATGTGAGGTTTCAAGGCGGTGAAGGTTTTGCCAACCCCGCAACTGTTTGCATTGTAAGGAGCCCCATGTGGCCCTGGTTCAAAGGGTTTTGATCTGTCCTTACAATGGCAAATTATGTACCTCACTGTTTCTGATGTTGATGTTCGTTACTCGGGCAATGCCACGCCTGCGGTGAAGGGTGTGTCTTTGCAATTGAAAGCTGGCCAAATTGGTGTGCTGATTGGTCCCTCCGGTTGCGGCAAAACCAGTTTGCTCAGAGCCATTGCAGGCTTAGAGCCGGTCTCTGCGGGCAGCGTTCAATTGTCCGATCGGGTGGTTAGCCACCCAGGTTCAACGGCGCCCCCCGAAAAACGCCGCATGGGCATGGTTTTTCAGGACTACGCCTTGTTCCCCCATTTGACCGTGGCCGGCAACATTGCCTTTGGTCTGCACGGCCAGGTGTCCTCAGACAAAGCCAAACGCATTGCTGAAGTGCTCCATTTGGTGGGCTTAGAGGGCGTGCAAGATCGATTCCCGCACGAGCTCTCGGGCGGTCAGCAGCAGCGCGTGGCCTTGGCCAGAGCCTTGGCACCCAACCCCGAACTCTTGCTGTTGGACGAGCCTTTTTCCAACCTCGATGTCGATTTGCGCGAACGCTTGGCTCTTGAAATTCGCCAAATTTTGAAAGCTGCCAACGCCACTGCATTGTTTGTCACGCACGACCAAATGGAGGCTTTCGCCATTGGCGATGTCATTGGTGTCATTGAAGAAGGGCATCTGCACCAATGGGACGACGCCTATCACCTGTATCACCGTCCCGCTTCTCGTTTTGTGGCTGAGTTCATTGGTCACGGCGTATTCATCGAAGGCATTCGCTCTTTGAACCAAGGGCACATTCAGGTGCAAACTGTTTTGGGTGACCTGATTGACACCGATCTGGTGGCCAACCAAACAGGCGAAGGGGCTCAAGCCTGCGATGTATTGCTTCGAGCCGATGACATCGTTCATGACGATGCCGCCCTGGTCAAAGCTGAGATTTTGAGGAAAGCCTTCAGAGGCTCAGAGTTCTTGTACACCTTGCGTTTGCAATCGGGTGAAACCGTCATGGCGCACGTTCCCAGCCATCATGACCACACCGTGGGTGAGTGGATTGGTATTCGGGCTGAGGTGGATCACGTGGTGACCTTTGACCGCCAATCTTCGGCGTAGAGCCCGTAGATCAGATTTTGAAGAGGTCATTGGCCTTTCTGTAAATGAGAATCATTCTTATTTGATGTAGAATGGGTTCATTCGAAAGTTAAAGCATTTCAAAATGACCCACAAGACATTTAAAGCAGTGATTTTTTGCTTGATGGCAGCTGCAGTCCTCACACCCCAGTGGGTGACGGCCCAAACAGCCCAGGCGTCCATCAATGTGTATTCAGCCCGTCATTACCCCACCGATGAGGCCTTGTATGCCGATTTCACCAAAAGCACAGGCATCAAAATCAACCGGGTAGATTCAGACGACGCTGGTACTTGCGAGCCAAGCGATCAGACAGTGGCGGCATTGCTTGGTTCGGTTTGTCCACACGAGCCCGAGTCATTGTGTATAACAAGCTCAAAGTTCAAAAATCGGATGCAGATACCTATGAAAAATTGGCAGACCCCAAGTTCAAAGGCAAGCTCTGCATTCGCTCGGGTTCACACCCCTACAACCTCAGCCTGTTTGGTGCCATGACGGAGCACATTGGCCCCCAACAAACGGAGGTTTGGCTTAAGGGACTTGTCAATAACATGGCCAGAAATCCTGCCGGCGGCGACACCGATCAGATCAAGGGTGTGGCCTCGGGTGAATGCGCCGTGGCTGTGACCAATACCTATTATTTGGCACGCATGATGCGTTCAACCAATGCTGCCGACAAAGCCTTGATAGAAAAAGTAGGTGTGGTCTTCCCTAACCAATCAAGCTGGGGCACGCATCTGAACATTGCTGGCGGTGCCATTGCAAAAAATTCTAAAAATCAGGGCAATGCGCTGAAGTTCTTGGAGTATTTGGCCAGTGCATCCGCCCAAAATCACTTTGCCAATGGCAACAACGAATGGCCAGCCGCCAAAGGCTTGAGCTTTGACAACCCCGCTTTGAAGGCCATGTCGGGTGGCAGCTTCAAAAGTGAAGTGTTGCCTGTGAGTGCAGTAGGCATGAATCAAATCAAGGTCCAACAGATGTTGGACCGTGTGGGATTTCGGTAAACAGAATAACGAGCGCTAGAACAAAGCTTTATTCAGCGGTAATTTTCCGTTCACGAACCAGCTTGCCCCATTTTTCTGATTCCTTCAGCATGAAGGCAGTGAGTTCAGCGCGGGTGGAAGGGGCGCCTGAAAGACCCAATTTGGTGAGAGCGTCTTTGGTGCTTTGGTCGTTGAGAACTTTCACAATCTCTGCGTTCCACTTGTCCAAGATGGCAGAAGGTACTTTGGCAGAGGCGAGGAAAGCATACCAATTGAGCGCTTCAAAGCCAGGATAACCAGACTCAGCCACAGTGGGCACATTGGACAAGTAGCTGGGTCGAGTAAGACCTGTGGTGGCAATGGCAACCAACTTGCCAGACTCCACGTGAGGAATGGAAGTGGGCGGTGCAGAAAAATAACCTGTGAAGCGATTGGCCAGCAAGTCTTGCATGGCAGGGGCGCCACCTTTGTAGGGGACATGCAGCATGTCGGTGTTGGTGCGAATAGCAAACAGTTCGCCAGTGAGGTGCGATGCTGAACCTGCACCGGTGGAGGCGAAAGACACTGTGTCGGGCGCTTTCTTGGCCATGGCGACAAAGTCGGCCAGATTTTTAATACCCGACTCTTTGTTGACCACCAACATGTTGGGAAAGTTGACACCGCCTGAGATAGGTGCCAAGTCTTTGAAGGGCTCGTAACCCACTTTCATCATGTGCGGCGCAATGGTCATGGGGCCGATAGAGCCTAGCAAAATGACAGAACCATCGGCCAGGCCATTGGCCACTTGCTGGTGCACGATGTTACCGCCTGCGCCGGCCTTGTTTTCTACGACAACGTTTTGGCCTATGTTTTCAGTGAGCTTTTTGGCAATCAAGCGGGCGGCTGCATCAGCCGCTCCGCCTGGAGCAAAGCCAACAAACAAGGTGACAGGTCGCTTAGGCGGAAAATCTTGGGCACTGGTGATACCAGGCACGAGCATGCTTGAAACAGCGAGGGCAATGGTACCGAGCAAATAGCGTTTGTTCATGGGAAAACTCCGTCATCAATCATTCAGATAGTTTAACTTCTTTGGCTGATGAGGGCGGGCATGCTGGCCCCATTCATCATGGCCATGGCTTGTGTTTCGTCGGCGCTTAGCCACTGATCAAATTGACTCTCGCTTAAGACGACAGGCGTTCTTTTTTCATCACCGGGCTTGTGAAATTGTTTCATCACAGGGTGATGGTCGGCATTGACTGTGAGCATGGAAAAACTGGTCACCAGTTCGCCAGTGATGGGGTCTGTCCAGGTGTCCCACAAGCTTGCAATACCAAATGGCTCTTGGCTTGCAAGTTCTATTTTCCAACGTTCGGCTTTGCCCGATGCATAGTTGGGCTCGTAAAAATTGTCGAGCAATGTAATGGCGTATCTTCGGCTTTTCCAAGATTTTCTGTAGCTTGGCTTTTCTCGCACAGTTTCGCTTCTGGCGTTGTAGGTATGACGGCTGATTTTGTCGTCCTTGGCCCAAGCAGGAATGAGGCCAAATCTCGCAAGCCCACAAGCCGTTCGGCCAGATTGGTGGCTCTTGACCACAATGGGGGCAGCGTAGCCTGGATAGGCCTCCACGGGATACTCTGTTGACGGTAAATCAAGGCCGAAGTTCTTCTTGACCCAGGGCGATTTTCGAGTGGGGGTGAAGTTGATGCACATGAAAAGAAGCTTAAACCTAATTGACAGGGATGTGAACAGTGAGTCCAAAGTAGTTTTTCTTGACCAGGGGAACCAACAAATACTTGTCGGTGTACCAAGCGCCAAAGGCGGAGCCCACAGCGTGGGCCACCATGTCTAATTGTTGGCTCGAGCGCTTGCCTGTTTTTGAAATTTCATAATTTTGTTCAACAACAATGATGGCGGTACTCATTCCGAAACCAATCCAAGAACGATATTCTGAATCTAAGTATTTGTCAGTGATATAGGCTGCCATCACAGCCCCGCCAATGGCATGGCTAATTTCACTGTTGAAACTGTCACTCGCATGGCAAGTTGCGCTCGCCGACAAAATCAATGCAATTAAAAGTGGGCAAGAAAAAAACTTTAACCAAGAAAAACAATCGCTCATACATCTTTCTTGGGTGGGTTCATTTCATCTCGCATCTTTCTTAGCCGTACATTGAAATCAAAATCTTCAGTTTGATCAAATGCAAGCTGCTCCCAATGCCGATGCACTTTGTGGCTTTTCTTTCCTTGATGTTTGATAGGGCAGAAATAGGCCTCGGTAGCCAAGATCACTTCATTTGAAAAACCAATGACGCCAACGCCATAAGCACAATACGTGCAATGAAATTTTGAAATCCAATCGAGGTACTTGAGCTCTTGTCGATCAAAAATAATGAAATCGCTTCTTGAAAATTTTGGAATTCCATAAATTGGAAAACAAATCATTTGATACAAGGATATACAGCCATCTAGCAACGCAATGGGTAAAACCATGCTGTAGATGATGGGACCTGTAAGCAAATTCAGGGGCCTTGAGCGCTTGATCAGCGCCAATAGGCCAATTTGATGGTTGGTTTTCACAAGTGCCTTGTGCAGTCAAAATGTCAGGCCAATGAATGGGACGAGGTCCCATTAAACAGACTTGTTTTTAAATTGACTTGATGTGAATCAACCAATTTCTGATTGATTGACGCTATCAGGCACTGAGCTTCAGTGTTCGCTCAAATAAATCAAACAGACGTTCCCAATGTCTCTCAGCGGCCTCGGCGTTGTACATACCGGCCCTTTGGGGGAAAACAAAACCATGTTCAACTTTTGGATACCACTCAATGCGGTAGTTGGCCTTGGCCTGCTTCATAGCGGCTTCTAATATTTGAATGTCTGCAGGCGGTGCCCATTTGTCGATTTCGGCGCACGCGAAATAACTTTCACACTTGATTTGGGGCGCCATCAGGTGGGGTGAGTCGGGCTCGTTTGTGACCATGTTGGCGCCATGAATAGACGCAATGCTCTGGAATCGATGGGGAAATTGCGCTGCAATCCACATCACAATGGGGCCACTCATGCAGTAGCCCACTGCGCCAATGCGGGATTGATCTGCCATGGCGTGGTTGTCGACAAATGTCAACATGGCTTGCGTGTCAATTTGACTGGTTTGCGCATTGAGTGAAGCCATGTGCGCAAACATCACATCCATGGCTTCTGGGGTTCGCTCTTTGAGATAGAAATCTCGACTGCGGCGGTAATACAAATTGGGCAGCACCACAAAGTAGCCAACGCTGGCCAAGCGACGAGCCATGTCATGAAGCTCTTCTCGCTTGCCAGGTGCATCCATGTAGAAAAAGACCACCGGATGTGGACCGTTCTCCTCAGGAAACACCACAAAGGTGTTCATGGCACCATTGGGTGTTTGGATATCAATGTTTTCTTCAATCATGTTATTCAATCGTGATATTGGCATCCTTGATCAACTTGGTCCATTTGGTCTGTTCCTGTTGAATGAATTTGTTGAATTCCATTGGCGTTAAATTGCCTGGCTCTGCACCTTTTTCATTCATGGCCTTGCGAACCTCAGGCATGCTCATGACTTTCTGAATGTCTTCGTGTAATTTTTTGACAATGTCAGGTGGGGTATTGGCATGTGCCAATAAACCAAACCATCCAATGGCGTCATAGCCACTCAATCCCGAGTTGGTGACAGGTGGAATGTTTGGCAAAGCTTCGATAGGTTTAAGACCTGTCACACCAATGGCTTTGACTCGTCCATTTTGAATTTGGGACATCGCTGTTTGAGTTGGCGCAAACATCAATTGAATGTGGTTGGCCAAAAGATCGTTCAATGCGGGACCAGTTCCCTTGTAAGGCACGTGAAGCATGTCAATGCCAGCTCTTGCTTTAAAGAGTTCACCAGACAGATGCGATGCCGCTCCAATGCCCGACGATCCGAAGGTCAGTTTTTTGGGATTTGCTTTGGCATAGGCAATGAGATCGGCGGCATTTTTGACTGGCAGACTTGGATGGACCACCAACACATAGGCGTCGGCCGATACCAAAGAAATGCCCACAAATTTTGATACGTTTTTATCATTGATGACAGCAGTGGTTGCCATCATCAGTGTGTATCCATCTGGGTTGGCTTTCGACACATAGTCTGCGCCAATTTGACCACTTGCACCAGCCCTGTATTCCACAATGACACTTTGACCCCAAAGTGCATTGAGTCTTGGTACTAAGATTCGCGCCAAATTGTCAGCCCCGCCCCCTGGTGTGAATGGCACAACGATGGTGACCGGTTTGCTCGGAAATGTTTGCGCGTTAGCCAATTGGCAAAGCGACAAACAACCGCCAACGACAAAGATGCCGATTGTTTTTAGAAACTTGCGAGTGCTTGATGAGCCAATGTGATTTGACAATTTCATAAGAGATCTCTTTTGGGTAAGGGGTGAATAAATACTTCAGACAATTGTTGTGCTCAAAGTGGCAATGCCTTCGATGGCACATTCAACAACATCGCCGGGCTTTAAATACAGTGCAGCCGCATTGGGCTTGCCAACGGCAACACCGCCAGGCGCACCTGTAGAAAACATATCGCCTGCCTCAATGGGAATGAATTGTGAGAAGTGCTCGACGATGTCGGGCAGTTTCCAAATTTGGTCACTGGTATTGACTCGCATGCGCTCCTCGCCATTCACGGAGCATGTCATCCACAAGTTGTAGGGATCGGGAATTTCATCCATTGTGATAATTTCTGGACCGAGAGGGCCAAAACCTGGAATGTTTTTGGCTGTCCAAAATCGAGAACCTGAAGCCACTTCTTTTAGCTGCAGATCTCTGCAGGTCAAGTCATTCAAAATGGTAACGCCTGCAATGTAGTTGAATGCATCTGCTTTTTTCACACCCAATGCACGTTTGCCCATGACAAACACAAGTTCTGGCTCGTAATCTAGACGGACAATGCCATCTGGCTTTTTGACTTCCGCCAAATGTCCCACCAAGCACGAATTCAATTTGATGAATCCTGTGGGTTCTTGCGGAATTTCTTTGATTAAATTGGTTTGCTGCAGTTCTTCTAAGTGCTTGCGATAGTTTTTTCCCACACACAAGAATTTGTCAGCATCCACAATGGGCGGCAAATAGCTGATATCAGCTTTGTTGAGCCAAGCGCTTTGATAGAGGGGCACATCGTTCAAGGCTTTGGAGTTCAAATTCCGAACACGCGCCATGCACTCTGGGCCGCCAGCCAGCAAGGCCTTCATGCCCTGGGGCATGCCAGTTTCGCCAGCAATTTTGGCGGCTTCTTTGAGGTTGAGAATTTTGTCTTGAGTGCGGATGCCAATCAAGGGCTCTGAATGATTCAGAGTAAAGGTGAGAAGACGCATGAAAAAAGCCTTAAATTTTAAAAAATGGCGTTGCGAATAAAAAACTTATTCGTGACCGCTTGGGTTTGAATTGTGAGTGGCAGCCAAGCCCTCAAGCGCAAGACCGTAGCCATGCAAGTCAAGAATCTTCTTTTTTAATTCTTGCGTGGCCAAGACGCGGGAGTAGCGCCTTAAGAGAGGGCTTCTCATTTTGAGATACCGAGCTAGCTCCCATGCTCTTGGCAGCAACTGATCCAAAGGCAATACTTCATTGACCAGGCCCACTTCTTTGGCCTCTTGCGCATTGATGGTTTGACCTGTCAAAAGAAAATACCGACCTCGGTTGGTGCCCATCAGATGGGGAAACACAACGTGCACGCCGTCACCGGGTACCAAGCCACCCCAAAAGTGAGCCGAATCTTGAAATGTGGCGGTGTCTGCCGCCAAAACAATGTCAGACAGCAATGGAATTTCTGCATGGCGAAGCGTGGGGCCATTGATGGCAGCAATGATGGGAACTTCAATGTTCAAAAGATTCAGCAGCAGATGCTTGCCTTCGAAATAAATTTTGTCCCATTCCATGGCGGTGACTGGATGGCTCACGTGATTGTGGCCATTGGGCCCTAAGGCTGGCCCACTGAATGCAGCGCCTGTTCCGGTGAGGATGATGACCTCATTGTCATAATCTTGCCCGATCTCATGAAAGGCGCGCGTGAGTTCGCCATGTGGCAATAAACTCCAATGAAGGGGGCCACCATTGGTATGCAACTTAACTTCTAGGATGCCGTCGGTACGGCTCATTTGAATGGTTTGATATTTGTTGGCGTAGCTCTCAAATTTCAGCATGGGGTCCTTGTTGATTATTCGATCGATTCTTGTTGAATACTTAATTCATCTTTGCGCCAGACTTCACAATCACTTGCTCCCATTTGTCTATTTCAGATTTCACAAATGATCTGAACTCTTCAGGGCTGTTACCGACAGCCTCTGCACCTTGAGCTTCTAATTTGTCCTTGATGTCTTGTGATTGCAGTGCTTTGATAGATGCGTTGTAAAGGGCTGTCACGATGTGTGGGGGTGTTTTGGCAGGTGCAAATAGGCCGTTCCAACTTGATACTTCAAAATCTGCTAATCCGGCCTCTGCCATGGTGGGCACATTGGGCATTGTGGCCATGCGTTTATTGCTGGCTACAGCCAATACGTTGAGTTTGCCGCTTTTTAAATGTGGGATGGCAGACAATGCCGTTTGGAAACTCATTTGAACTTGCCCTCCAAGTAAGTCTGAAATGGCTGGCGCCGCGCCTTTGTAAGGAACATGGATTAAATCGATGCTAGCGCGCATTTTTAAAAGCTCACCCGCCAGATGGGGTGATCCACCATTGCCGCTTGAAGAAAATGCAAATTTACCTGGATTTTGTTTGGCCAAAGCAATGAACTCTTTGAGATTCTTGACTGGCACCGAGGGATGCAAAGTAAGCACCGAGGGTGCCGTCATGAATTGTGTAATGGGCACAAAGTCACGCAGGGTGTCGTAGCCCAAATTCTTAAAGGCCGTCATGTTGGTGGCGTTGGCGATGGTGCCCAAAAGCAGGGTGTAACCATCGGGTGCGCTTTTGGCTACGAACTCTGAAGCAATGTTGCTACTGGCGCCTGCACGATTTTCAACCACCACGGGTTGGCCCAAAGTTTCTTGCAGCTTGATGGCAATGCTTCGCGCCACGATGTCAGTAGCGCCTCCTGGTGCATAACCCACTAACAAGCGGATGGGTTTGACAGGATAGGCTTGATCTTGCGCATAACTTGTGAGGGAAATAAGGGAAAGAAAGACAGCCAAAATTCGATTCATGTGAAGCCTGTGTTTGTCGATACAAAAGAAGCCTAAAGTGTAGGGACAGAAGGTACTCTGAAGCAAGGCCAAATCATTGGTGTTGTCCCTATGTGAGAAATAGGCACGTATTTATTCAGTAAGATGGCCTTTGAAGCGTCGAAACTCAGATGGTATTTGGCTTCTGTGGTTTCTGCCTCAGGCTATTGGAGTAAAGCAAAGTGTTATGAGTTCCTTCATTCAAACCAATCTAGAGAAACCGCGCGCATGGTTTCCAAACGAGCTTCGTCAAGATTTCTCATGGATTCACCACCTCAGCCGTGAGGCCATCATCGAAATTGAGCAAGCGCTGCAGCACGCCAAGGCCACTCAAAAGTCGTGGCTTGAAATGACTGCCAACGATTTTCCTCTTCAGCGCCATGCCAAGCAAGCCATCAATCAAGCCTTTGCCGTCACGCAAACGGGCTATGGCATGTGTCTCCTGAAAGGCTTTCCCGTAGAGCGTTGGTCGGTAGAAGATGCGCGCTTGGCTCATTGGGGCATTGGCTTGAATGTGGGCGTGGCCAGAACTCAAAATCGGGCCAGTCAGGTGATGAACGATGTGCGTGACGAAGGCGGTAGCTACAAAGTTAAAAACGGGCGAGGTTACAACACCAATGCCGGTTTGGATTTTCATGTTGATTCCTGCGATGTTGTGGCTTTGCTTTGTTTGCAAACCGCCAAAACAGGGGGCACCAGCAAAGTAACCAGCTCCATGGCGATTGTCGACGAAGTCAAGCGTCTGCGCCCCGACCTGATTCCTGTGATGCAGCAGCCTTTTTATTACAGCTATCAGGGCACCAACGATGCCACACAGCCGCCTTTTTATAAGTGTCCCATTTTGGGCGACGATCCAGATTTCTTTTCGTTGCGCGCCAACCGAAAAAATGTCACTGCGGCTCAAGTTGATTTTCCAGAAGTGCCACGTTTAACCCAAAAGCAAATTGAGTTGCTTGATCTTTTGGACGAACTTCTCCCCGACGACAAATTTTGCTATTCGATGGAACTCGATCGCGGCGACATGCAGCTGCTCAACAACTACGTGGTCATTCATTCAAGGACCAACTTTGAAGACCACGAAGCGCCAGAGCTCAAGCGCCATTTGTTGCGCCTTTGGCTCAGCATTCCGCAAGGGCAACGCTTGCCGTCCTTGTGGAAAGAGTATTTTGGCAATATTGAAGCGGGTTCCGTGCGAGGCGGCGTTCGGGGCAACCAAATAACTGAAGAGTTTTTGGCTTATGAGCGTCGCCAGGCTGCCAATTTGGGCATGAAACTTATGCAGAAGGTTTGAAGCGTTGAAGTTTCAAGCCTTCTTTGGCATGACATGGACCTGCAAAGAAGCGAGAAAGCTCAATCGGTGACCAAGCCGCAGGACGTGACGCCTGCTTTGCAAATGATTTCGTCTTCATCACCCGTTCCGCCACTGGCACCCACGGCTCCCAGTACATTGCCTTGCGCGTCTTTGATCAAGACAGCGCCCGGTTGAGGCAAAAATTTGCCTTCTGCGGTAGCCGATAGACTGATAAAAAAGTTAGGGTTGTCTTTTGCTCTTTCAGCCAACACTCGGCTAGACGATCCCATGCCCACAGCACCCCAAGCTTTGCCGCGAGCAACGTCAAAGCGAAACATGCTTGCACCGTCTTCGCGGCCAAAAGCCACTAACTGACCTGAAGCATCCAATACGGCGATGCCCATGGGTTTGTAGTTGGCTGCGCGAGCTGCAGAACGAGCGCCCTGAATGATTTGATTGGCTTGATCGAGTGTGAGTTGGCTCAAAGTAGTCTCCTAATGAGTGAGTTGGTATGGCTGCTATTCAAATTTTGGGATGATGCTTTTGGATTGCGGCATCAAGAAGTCAAAGTCCGCGCCTTTGTCGGCCTGCAAAACACTTTCTAAAAATAACTTCTGATAGCCTCGTTCCGCGGTAGGTACTTTAACAGGTTGGGCTGCTTGTCTTCGCGCCAATTCTTGATCTGAAATTAAAAGGCTTAACTCTCGGTTGGCCACACTCAAACGAATTCGATCGCCATTCTGAACATACGCCAAGGGCCCACCCAATGCTGATTCCGGGGTGACATGCAACACAATGGTGCCAAAAGCGGTGCCACTCATTCGGCCATCTGAAATGCGAACGATGTCTTTGCAACCTGCCTTGGCCAGTTTTTTGGGAATTGGCATGTAGCCAGCTTCCGGCATGGCGGCGCCTTTGGGGCCGATATGCTTCAATATCAAAATGTCCTTGGGCGTGACGTCCAAGTCTTCAGAGTCAATTCGCAAAGCCATGTCTTGCAAATTCTCAAACACCACTGCGCGTCCCTCGTGTTCCATGAGTGAAGCACTGGCGGCAGATTGCTTGATGATGGCGCCACCTGGCGCCAAGTTGCCCCTTAGAACAGCTATGCCACCTTCTTTGTAAATGGGATTGGCTCTGCTTTTCACCACATTTTGTTGAAATCCAGGCCCTGAAGCTTCAATCCATTCACCCAAGGTGTGACCCGTGATGGTGAGAGCATCTAAGTGGAGCAGTGGCTTGAGTTCTCGCAACAAAGTGGCCATGCCACCCGCATGGTGAAAATCTTCCATGTAAAACTGGCCCGAAGGTTTGAGGTCAAGCAAAACAGGTGTTTGGCGCCCCATGCGATCTAAGGCTTGCAGGTCAATCTCAAAACCCATCCGACCCGCAATGGCGGTGAGGTGAATGATGGCATTGGTGGAGCCCCCAATGGCCAACAAAACACGCATGGCATTTTCAAAAGATTTTTCGGTGAGAATCTTGTCGATGCTCAGGCCTTTCTTGGCTATCTCCACGGCGATGCGGCCACTTTCTTCTGCAATGCGAATTCGATCTGCTGTAACGGCAGGTGGGGAAGCCCCTCCGGGTACCGTCAAGCCCAATGCTTCTGCAATGCATGCCATGGTGCTGGCTGTGCCCATGACAGAACAGGTGCCAACGCTGGCAACCAATTGGGTGTTGACTTCTTGAACCTCTGCCTGGTCAATTTCTTCGGCTCTGAATTTGCCCCAATAACGTCGGCAATCGGTGCATGCGCCTACCCGCTCACCGCGGTGAGAGCCTGTGAGCATTGAGCCTGTGATGAGTTGGACGGTGGGCAGACCTGCCGAGGCGGCCCCCATCAATTGGGCTGGTACTGTTTTGTCACAGCCTCCAATTAAGACCACGGCGTCCATTGGCTGTGCCCGCAGCAGTTCCTCGGTGTCCATGGACATGAGGTTGCGCAGGAACATGCTGTTGGGTTTTGCAAAACTTTCGTGAATAGACATGGTTGGAAAAACCATGGGCAATCCGCCTGCCAACATCACGCCTCGTTCTATGGCTTGAATCAGCTGTGGGGCATTGCCATGGCAGGGGTTGTAGGCACTGCCAGTATTGGCAATGCCAATGACGGGTCGGTCTAATGCGCTGTCGCTGTAGCCGGCACCTTTGATGAAGGCCTTGCGCAAAAACAGAGAAAAGCCCGTATCGCCATATTGCGTTAAGCCTTTTGACAGACCTTCCGTCTGCGAGTCTTTCTTGATTGGCATTGAATCAAATTCCTTTAGAAGCTATGGGACCTTAGCAGAACGATTTTTTCGAGGCAAGTGAATCGTTAGATAATCTCTCATTGCAATGCCCCCTTCAAATGTTTTCTTGATTTAATTGAATGACAAAAATGAATGATTTGAAATTTGGAACCCCTGCGCTCGACCGCATGCCTCCCATACCCGATGACCAAATGTCGGCGGATCAAAAAAGGATCATGGACGAAATTGCGGCAGGCCCTCGCGGTCGGATTGGTGGCCCCTTCATTTCGCTGATGCGAAGCCCTGAGTTGATGGACCGCCTGCAAAAGGTGGGTGAGTACCTGCGTTTTCAAAATACAGTTGGCTTGCGCAATTCTGAATTTGCAGTCCTGATTGTGGCCAGACATTTTTCTCAGCCCGTCGAATGGGCTATTCACCGCCCTATTGCCGAAAGAGAAGGGGTTTTGCCCGCCACATGCGATGCCATCGCTGAAGGTCGTCGCCCCGATGGCATGAACGAAGACGAGACACTCATCTACAACGTGTTGGAAGAACTCCACACCAACCGCAGCTTGAGCGATGTCACCTATCAGCAACTTCTCACACGCTTTGGTGAAAAAGGGGTGATTGATTTGGTGGCCCACTATGGTTACTACAGTTTGCTGGCCATGACCATGAATGTAGCTCGCACGGCGGTGCCTGCCAACGCTGTTGACGTCCCTGGGTTGAAATCCATTCCCGGTTAAAAAGCATGATCAATAAGTTTGTGGGCAAGGTTGCCGATGCATTGGCCGATACGCCCGATGGGGCCACGGTTTTGATTGGTGGTTTTGGCACTGCAGGTATTCCCGATGAATTGATTGAAGGGCTCTTGCTACAGGGCGCCAAAGACTTAACGCTGGTGAACAACAACGCTGGCAATGGTGAGCAGGGCTTGGCCGCACTCCTTAAGGCTGGGCGTGTTCGCAAGGTGGTTTGCAGTTTTCCAAGACAAACAGATTCTTACGTCTTTGACAGCCTGTATCGCTCAGGTCAAGTTGAATTGGAGCTCGTGCCACAAGGCAACTTGGCAGAGCGAATTCGTGCTGCAGGCGCAGGCATTGGTGGCTTTTTTTCAGCCACAGGCTATGGCACCGAACTGGCCAAAAACCCCGATGGCACATTGAAAGAAACCCGTGAGATCAATGGCCGAATGTACGTTTATGAAACCCCCATTCACGGCGATTTGGCGCTCATTCGGGCCGAACGCGGCGACCGCTGGGGCAATCTCACCTTCCGCAAAGCGGCCCGAAATTTTGGTCCCATCATGGCCATGGCTGCCCGCAAAACGGTTGCAACAGTTTTTGAAAAAGCTGAGTTGGGTGAAATGGATCCAGAAACTGTGATCACTCCTGGCATCTTTGTGCAAGCTGTCGTTCACATTGAACGTGTGGCCACTCAAGCTGGAGGCATCAAAGCATGACTTACACACGCCGAACCAAAGATGAATTGGCTGCCCGTGTTGCTCAAGATATTCCTGATGGCGCCACCGTCAATTTGGGCATTGGTCAACCTACTTTGGTTGCCAATCACATTCCTTCTAGCCTTGAAATTTTGTTGCACAGTGAGAATGGTATTTTAGGAATGGGTCCTGCCCCTGCGGCTGGCCTGGAAGACTACGACCTGATCAACGCCGGCAAGCAGCCGGTCACGCTGCTGCCAGGGGGTTCTTATTGCCATCATGCTGATAGCTTTGCCATGATGCGTGGCGGGCATTTGGACATTTGTGTGTTGGGCGCTTTTCAAGTCAGTGCCACTGGTGACCTGGCCAATTGGCATACGGGAGAGGCTGACGCTATTCCTGCCGTGGGTGGTGCGATGGATTTGGCCAGTGGTGCCAAGCAGACATGGGTCATGATGGACCTGCTGACCAAGCAAGGCCAGAGCAAACTGGTCTCCAGATGCAGCTACCCACTCACGGGTATTGGTTGTGTGAAACGGGTCTATACCGACTTGGCCACGCTGGCTTGCTCGCCCGCAGGCTTATCGGTGATTGATATGGTGCCAGGCTTGAGTTTGGAAGCTTTGTCGAAACTTATTGGTTTGCCACTGGCTTTACAGGCTTCGTCGCCAAAATAAAACACAGCGAGCCCAAGCCGGAAAGCAAAGCCAGTAGGCTAAATCCCAATTGGTAATCGCCAGTGAGGTCTGCCAAAACGCCAGCCACCATTGGTCCGGCAATTTGTCCCACGGCAATGATGGCCGCAGACAAGCCCAAAATTAGACCAATGGCGTTGCGACCAAAATAATCTGCCCGAATGGCTTGCATGAACGGACCGCGCAAGCCCCAGGCGACGCCGTGAAAAACCCCAAATGCCATTAGCATGGTCATGTCGTTGGCAAAAGTGAGGCAAAGCATGCCCAGCGCATGGGCCAGCATGCACATGGCTGCCACTTTTCTTTTGTCAAACATATCGCCCAAAGTGGCGCCCATCAAAATGCCCACCAATTGCGCAAAGGTCATGATCAAGATCACCCAGCTGGCTGTGGCCACCGAATAACCCAAGCCTTCTTTCATGTGGCTAATGGCGTGCACGTTGACAGCAGACACAACAAGAAGCGCAAGACCATGGCCAATGGCAAGCATCCAAAATGCTCTTGTCTTGATGGCTTCTGCGGCTGTAAATTCAACTTGGGGAACCGCTGGTACATCGCCCGGTTCAGCCGCTTTGAGTGCGGGATCAATGCCATCGACATGCTCGCCATGGTCTTCAGGCCGCCGAAGAATCATGCCCGCCATGGGAAGGCCAAACAGCAACACCAGCAAGCCCGTACCACCAGCGGTGTAGCGCCATCCCCAGGTTTGAATCGACCAAGCCATGAGAGGAACAACCAGGCCACCCAAGGCCAAGCCCAAGCTCATGATGGAGAGGGCGCGTGCTCTGAACTTTTCAAACCATTGGACCAAGGCAACCGATAGAGGAAAGTAGCCACTGAGGCTGGCACCGATGGCCATCAAAATGGCACTGGTGTAAAAAGTGGCGACGGCATTCACTTGGCTGAGCATGAGCAAGCCAGCGCTGAAAATGATCATCCCTAAGCGAATCATTTTTTGAGGACCGACGCGGTCCATGATCCATCCCAAAACTGGTCCGATGATGGCGGCTTCAACTGACTGCAGTGCGGCTGCGCCCGACAAGGTGGTTTTACTCCAGCCCATTTCATCTGAAAGCACGGCAATGTAAAGGCCCAGTGCTTGTGTCAGAAAGGCGGCTAGCAAAAACTGAATACCACAGGCCGCGCCCACCATGCGCCAACCGTAAAAAATTTTCATGAATCAGAACAGCCAGGTTTTCGTTGAGAGTAAGAAAATGCCAAATGAGTTTAGCACTCAGAATGAGGTGGGCATGAAGCTCTCACGGGGCTGTGACGAATTGTCTTACCCTGCCGTTTTGTCAGATCTTGGGTGGGATGAAAGATGCGATATTTGCCAAATCCCATGGCAGAGAAGAAGCCCCGAGGGAACCAAGCCTTAGAGCTTGGTTCACCATCAATGCAAATGCTGCAAAGAATAATCGGGGCAACTGATTGAAAGATTCAAAGCTGTTATTCAGCTTTGATGTTGTTGTCGGCAATCAGCTTCGCATATTTGCTTTTCTCTTCAGCCAAGAAAGCTCTGAATTCATCTTGGGTAGAAGCCAAGGCTTCAACACCCAAACCAGCAAATCTTTCTTTCAGGTCTGGGTTGGCCATGATTTTGACCAAGGCACTGTTGTAGGCATCGACAACGGGCTTGGGTGTGCCAGCGGGCAAGAAAACACCCCACCAGTTCACTGCAACCAAACCATTCAAGCCACCCTCAGCAAATGTGGGGATTTCGGGAGACAAAGGTGAGCGCTTGCCGCTGGTAATGGCCAATGCACGCAAACGACCCGATTTGATGTGTTGGTTGACAGGCAATGCATCAGAAACCATCAAGTCAATTTGACCAGCCAACAGATCATTGACAGCCAATCCACCGCCTTTGTAGGGCACACCCGTCATTTTGACATTGGCTTGTCGCATGATGAGTTCGCCACTCAAGTGAGACATGCTGCCAGGGCCACTGGTTCCGAAATTCAGGGAGTTTGGTTTGTTGCGTGCTGCGACCAGCAGATCGTTTAAATTTTTGAAGGGGGAGGCGCTGGGCACGACCAAAATGTTGGGGCCTGTGGCTGTGAGGGAGACAGGGATGAAATCCTTGTCCATGTTGTAGGGCACTTTGGTGATCAATGGATTAACAGAGGCTGGGCCCAAGTTGCCGACCACAAAGGTGTAACCATCGGCAGGCTGACGTGCAGCGAACTCCATGCCAATAGAGCCTGCGGCACCAGGTTTGCTTTCGATGATGACAGGCTGGCCCCAAACTTCGCTGAGCTTTTGTCCCATGATGCGGGCCATGAGGTCTGAGCTTCCGCCTGGCGGATAAGTCACGATGAGTTTGACGGGCTTGTTTGGGAATGCTTGAGCTTGTGCTTGTGCTTGAAACAAACCGCAAGTGCTCAGAGCCACAAGGGAAATTTGGAAGAATTTCTTCCAATGCTGAGTCTTTAGAAAATTCATAGAGTGTCTCCTGATGGTGTTAAGGGAATTTCTGGGCGAGTCGTGAAATAGTTTGCGCTATGTTACAGAATCAAGCAAATTTTTGATGAGTATTTACCCATGCTTCGTGTTTAACATGACGCTGGGCTCCAATTCCTTGGACCTTGTTTTTAACATCGGTTCAACACTTTTTAAGCCCATCTGATGGGAATTTGAGCTCTCAGTGAATGGCCATCCAATGTGCAAAACCTAGGGAAAATACCAATCTTTTTGAGCCTTGGATCAACTTAAAGTAATCAAATGAACACCAAGATCAACACAACAATTGACAAGCGCGATCTGCGCAGGGCCTTAGGCAGTTTTGGCACCGGCGTGACGGTGGTCACTTCTGGCAATTCTCAATCGCGTTGGGTAGGTGTCACCGCCAACTCTTTCAGCTCTGTTTCCCTAGAGCCCCCCGTTGTCTTGTGGAGTTTGGGTTCAAACTCACCCAGCTTGGAAGTTTTTGATGAAACAGGACGCTTTGTCATCAATGTCTTGGCGCTAGACCAAGTGGAATTGTCTAAGCAATTTTCCAAACCTCTTTCAGACAAGTTTTCAGGTGTTGAATGCATCGAGGGTTTGGGAGGTGTGCCTGTGATCCCTCATTGTGTCGCTACCTTTGAGTGCAAAACCATCCAGCGAACATTGGTGGGTGACCATGTTTTGTTTTTAGGACAAGTGGAAAATTACGTTTACGAAAGCAAAACGCCATTGCTGTTTTGCCAGGGTCAATACGTGCAAGTGGCAGAAGCCGTACAAAGCAATTAATCAATTTTGAAAAATCTGGAGTAGCCATGAAATACAGTACCTTTATGATGCCTTTGCATCCTCCCGGTCGCAACATCGGAGAAACGATTGCAGAGGACAGAGAAGCCATCATCTTGGCCGATCGTTTGGGCTTTAGCGAAGCCTACGTGGGTGAGCATGTGACAGACGCTGCCGAGACCGTCACGTCATCCATGATTTTTTTGGCAAGCTTGATTTCCGAGACAAAAAACATCATGTTGGGCACTGGCACCATCAACGTGCCAAACTCTCACCCCGCCGCCATCGCTGCCCAAGCTGCCATGTTGGACCACATGTTGCAAGGTCGATTTATCATGGGCGTTAGCCCTGGCGGATTGATGTCGGACGCCGAGGTCTTTGGCAACTTTGGAAAAGATCGCAATGCCATGTTTGTCGAAGGCATCAACATGGTGCTGAAGATTTGGGAGTCTGAGCCACCCTACGACTTAGAAGGCGAATTTTTCAAGGTGTCGGTTGGCAAAACCATGATTCCAGAAATTGGACAAGGCTACATCATGAAGCCTTTCCAAAAACCTCACCCCCTCATTGTCGGTACGGCCGTTGCTCCCTTCTCCAAGGGCGTGACCGAGATGGCCAAGCGTGGATGGCAGCCTATTTCAGCCAACTTCCTAATGCCCGAGTGGGTCAAATCACATTGGCCTAAATATGTGGAAGGCCGCGCTGAAGTGGGTGCTGTGGCTCATCCCAATGAATGGCGGGTTGCCAAAAGTATTTTTGTGGCCGACGATGAGGCCACAGCCAAACGGTATGCCTTGGAAGAGGGTGGCCCTTACCACTTTTACTTCAAGCAATTGACGCGAAAGTTGTTGAACGGAGGTCGCAGCAATTTGTTCAAAACCGACCCCAACATGGACGACGCCTTGATCACGCCACAATATGTCACCAACAGATTGGTATTGGCTGGAACGGTCAACTCCGTGGTCGATCAAATATTGGCTTTCCGTGATGAGGTGGGTGATTTTGGTAACCTGCTGTACGCCTGCCATGACTGGATGGACCCCGCACTGGCCAAGCGCTCGATGGAGCTTTTTGCCACTGAAGTGATGCCGAGGGTAAATGCAGCCCTTGGCAAATAAAATCTTTGGCTGACACAAATTAATTTACTTTGAAGGAATTTTCATGATCTTCACCTGCGCTCCTACTTGCAAGCACCCTTATCACAACCATGGCAAAGAGGCGAAGGGTGCCAAAGGCATGTTCACTTCCTTGGCTACTAAAAAATTGGCGAAGCGCAAAGACGGTCACCTGAATGTGGATGTGCACTGTCATTATTTCAATCCCACTGTGGGACAAAAGGCCTCTGTGATGAAGCCCATCGAGCAGGAAGTAGGGCACATCTTCGCCAACCAATTGACGCGCGATACCAATTCCAAACAAATGCGCGACCGTGCACCCATGTTGTCGGATGTGTCGGTGCGTATTCAAGACATGGATCGCATGGGCGTTGACATTCAAGCGGTCTCACCTGCACCTTTTCAGTACTATTACTTTGCTGAACCTGCCTTTGGCGCAGAGCTGGCACGCGATGTGAACGAAGGCATGGCCAAATTGGTTGCCCAGCATCCCGACCGCCTCATTGGTTTGGGAACAGTTCCCTTGCAGGACCCACAGTTGGCTGTCAAAGAACTCAAACATGCCATTAAAAATTTGGGCCTGCGCGGTATTGAAATCAACACGCACGTCAATGGCAAAAATTTGACCGATCCTTCTTTGAAGCTTGAAAAGTTCTTTTCTACCGTCAGTGAGCTGGGTGTTCCCTTGTTCATTCACCCCAATGGCTTTACCGAAGCCAGTCGACTTGAAAATCACTATTTCAACAATGTGATTGGCAACCCCTTAGATACCACCATTGCTGTGAGTCATTTGATTTTTGACGGCGTGATGGAACGCAACCCTAAGTTGAAAGTGCTGTTGGCCCATGCAGGCGGCTACTTGGCGCACTATTGGGCTCGCATGGACCATGTCTATGGCGCACGACCCGACGGCCGTACCGTGATCAAGCGCAAACCTTCCACTTATTTGGAAAGGTTCTACTTTGACACCATCACCTTTGATCCTGGCATGCTCCGAAACATGATTGATCGTTTTGGTCCAGACCATGTCATGTTGGGTACAGACTACCCTTATGACATGGCCGAGGTTGATCCTCTGGGCTTGGTATCAGCAGTCAAGCGCTTGCCCAAAGCTGATCGTGACTTGATCACGGGTGGCAACGCGAAGAAGCTGTTTAAATTAAAGTAACAAGCCGCCTTGTGGCTGCAGACCTAGGGCGCTTTGTCCATAGGCTGCAGCATGAATATCCCATGTCAGCGCAATGTGAGTTGACGATGCGTGGATGTCTCTAAATTGCCTTTGAAGGGGCGAGTTGAGAGACAGCCCCCCTCCGCCAGCAGCTGGCATGAGGGCATCGATGCTGCGAACAGCCAAATTGGTTGCGAATGCTGCGTTGCGCTTCCAACGCAATTTGGTTTCCATGCTGGGAAACTCGTTGTTCTCAACGGCATTTTCAAGATCGGTCCAATCGCGCCGAATGACTGATTCTGCAAATTCAACGCAGGCCGCTGCTTCAGCTATGCGCGCTTGAACAGGAGCCAATTCAGCAATGCGAGTTCCCGTGTAAGTGCCTGCTCGGTTGCGCATGTTTGCCGTAAATTGTTCGACAGCTGCTTTGGCAGTGCCAAGAGGAACAATAGACAAAACATAGGCATAGGCTGCAAACGTGGGCATTTGAAACAACTTGTTGCTGTACAACTTGGCACCCGGCAGGTTTTGACCCGCAGCAAAGATCTCTGCAGACACACTGAGATGATCGGGTACAAAGGCATCGGTGATCATCACGTCGTGGCTGCCGGTGCCGCTCAGGCCATAGGTTTCCCAGTTATCTAGGCTTTTGTAATTGGCTTGCGGAACTAAAAAGAAACGTCTTTGCGGGGCACCACCATTTTGCTCTGTCATGGCACCCACCAAGATCCAGGTACAGGCATCGATGCCGCTGCAGAATGGCCATTTGCCAGACAGCTTATATCCACCCTCTACGGGCACCGCTTTGCCGCATGGAAAAGCCAATGCTGTGGCCGCCAATGCATATGGGTCATTGCCCCACACATCTTCTTGGGCTTGCATTTCAAACTGACCCACGTTCCATGAGTGAGAAGCCAAATTGGAGTAAACCCAGGCAGTCGATGCGCAGCCTTTGCATATTTCTAAAGTCACGTCCATTAAAACACCCAGACCTAATTCCGATCCGCCAAATCGCTTGGGTTGCATCAAGCGCATCAAACCGCTTGAATTGAGCTCCTCAATGGATTCGTCAGGAACGCGGCGAATTTTTTCGGCATGTGCTGCGCGCTCTGCAAAAAGAGGTGCCAGTTTTTTGGCAATACCAATGGCTTCTTCGGCAGTGAGCACGGGCGCAGCTTGAATGGCTTGAGCGTGTGATGAGATAACGCGTAGATTCATGGTTGTCCTTCATCCGTTGACTTTGAGATAGACCGCATAAAGTGATGTGGTGCCGCAAATGAAAAGTCGATTGCGTTGCAAACCGCCAAATGTGAGGTTGGCCACCATCTCAGGTATTTTAATTTTACCAATCAGCAGTCCATCTTGTCTGTAGCAAATAACCCCTTCAGCACTGCTGGCCCACAGACGATCTTGCTGATCGATTCGAAAGCCATCAAAGAAACCAGATGGGCATTCGGCAAAGACGGTAGATGCTCCTAGGGTTTTGCCTGAGGCGTCTACATTGAAGCGGCGAATGTGTTTGGGCCGATGGTTGCCCTCAGTGCCGCCACTGTCGGCAATGAACAAATGCTTTTCATCTTTAGAAAACGCCAAACCATTGGGGTGGTCAAAGTCGTTTGCAACCTGCGTCACTTCCAAAGTATGAGGGTCGATGCGGTAAACATGGCAAGCATCTTGTTCCATGCTGTCAATTTTGCCTTCGTAGTCGGCAATGATGCCGTAGTCGGGGTCAGTGAACCAAATGGAATGGTCAGACTTAACCACCACATCGTTGGGGGAGTTCAATCGTTTGCCATTGAATTTGTCGGCCAACACCGTGATGCTGCCATTGTGCTCAGTTCGTGTGATACGCCGGTTGAAGTGCTCGCACGTGATCAAGCGTCCTTGCAAATCTAGCGTGTTGCCGTTGGCATAGCCGGAAGGGTGGCGAAACACAGAAACAGAACCGTCTGTATCGTCGTAGCGCATGATTCGGTTGTTGGGCAAGTCAGACCACAACAAATACCGTCCGCCGCCAAACCAAGCGGGTCCTTCGCACCAGCGCCCGCCTGTCCAGAGCCTTTCAACTCTTGCATGGCCCACAAAGCAGCTTGCAAACTCTGGCTCAATGACTTGGAACCCGCTGCCTTCTATTTCGCCGTAAAACATGTAGCTCCTTGGTTTTTCTTATATTTTGCCCAAAGCGGCCAGGACACGCTGCGGTGTAAATGGCTGCACACTGACATTGGCTTTGAGGGGCGCCAGCGCATCATTGATGGCATTCATCACTGCGCCAGGTGCACCCGCTGTACCTGCTTCACCAACGCCTTTCGCGCCGAGTTCTGAAGTTTTGGTGGGCGTTTTGACATGACCAATGATCATGTCCGGCATTTCGCCCGCCATCGGTACCAAATAGTCTGCCATCGAGCCGTTCAGCAGTTGGCCGTCATCACTGTAAATGCATTCTTCAAACATGGCGCCGCCAATACCTTGAACAATGCCGCCGCGGATTTGCTCATCGACCAGCAAGGGATTGATGATGGTGCCGCAGTCTTCCACGCACCAGTGTTTGAGCAATTTGACAAAGCCAGTTTCTGTGTCCACTTCAACATAGGAGGCTTGTATGCCGTTGGTGAATGTAAAACCATATTCCCGTGGTGTGTAGTGCCGCGTGACTGTGAGTTCTGATTGGAAGTTCATGGGCAAAGTGTCAGGCCTGAAGTAGGCCACGCGACCCACTTCACTCAAAGGCATCTGCACTTGCCCGCTGAGCTTGTCTAAAACCATGCCGTTGACCAAATCCAAGGTAGCAGCTTCCACCTTCAGAATGGCTGCAGCCACATCCAAAATATGTTGGCGCAACTCTTTGCCGGCTTGCAAAACCGCTTCGCCGCCAATGCCTGCTCCCCTTGAGGCCCATGTGCCACCGCCATACGGGGTGACGGCTGTGTCACCCGTGATGACTCGAACGTTTTCAACGTTGACCCCCACGGCTGTGGCTGCAATTTGGGTGAACACAGCCTCGGTGCCTTGCCCCTGTTCGGTCACACTGACCAAGACATAGACCATGCCTGCAGGATCGAGTCGAAGGGTGGCGCCATCTTGGGCCGAGATTCGAGCACCGCCCACACCATAAAAAGCAGGGGAGGGGTTGGTGACCTCAATCATGGCGGCCAGTCCAATGCCTCGGTAAATACCTTGAGCACGCAAAGTTTCTTGCTCTTTGCGCAATCCTTGGTAGTCCATCAAGGTCATTAATTGTTCAAGGCATTGCTGGTGTGAAAGCTTTTCAAACTTGACGCCAGACGGCGCGGTGTAGGGATAGGCGTCGTCGGCAATCAAATTTCTGCGTCTAAATTCTGCGGGGTCCATGCCAATTTTTCTGGCGGCTTCATCGACAATGCCTTCCGTCACAGCCATGGCAATTGGGTGACCCACTGCGCGGTATTGGCAAGTGACATTTTTGTTTGTGAATACCACATCCAGTTTGGCTCTGTATTGCTTGTGCTTGTAAGGGCCGCCCGTGAGGTTGACTACTTGGTTGCCCTCAATGCCACTGGTGCGAGGGTAGACAGAGTAGGGGCCAATGCCCGTCAAATCATACAAATCAAATGCAATGATCTCGCCTTGCTGTGTGCAGGCCAGCTTGATTTTGACTTTGTGCTCTCGCGCATGGATGTCAGTGAGAAAAGACTCAATTCGATCGGCCGAAAATTTAACCGGACGCTTGAGCATGACGGCAATGGCAGCCGTGGCCATCTCATCGGCGTACACATGGACCTTGATGCCAAAGGAGCCACCCACATCTTTGCAAATAACACGCACATTGGATTCGGGAATGTTCAGATGCCGCGAAAAAATATCTTGCATCATGTTGGGCGCTTGGGTGCCCTGATATACCGTCAGTAAGTTTTCGGCAGGGTTGTAGTCTGCCAAGATACCGCGCGGTTCATTGGTCACACCCGTGTGTCGGCTGAATTCATAAACTTTTTCAACCACCACGTCGGCCTTTGCAAAGGCGTCATCAAAGCCTTCGGTCACAAGCTCTCGATTGAAGCATTTGTTGTCGCCTAACTCGGGATGAATGACCACATCGCCTGAAAGCGAGGCTTCCATGTCAGTGACTGCCGGCAACAGATCCCAATCCACAACAACATGGTCGAGTGCGTCCTCTGCTTGACGTCTTGTCTGCGCCACAATGGCCGCAACGGCTTCACCTTGCCAGCACGCTCTTTCAGGTGCAATGGCATGATGCGAGCGTGGGCATGGGGACTTCGCAAATACACCACATGCACCAAACGAGGCAAGCGAATGTCGTCTAGGTAGGTGCCGCGTCCTTCAAGTAATTTTTTGGCGCCTGAGCGCGGCACGCTTTGACCGACATAATTTTCTTGGGTGGCTACAACCTCAGCTTGCAGTGGCAATTCATGGGGGGCATTCATACCTTGACTCCTGATTCAGAAGAAGATTTGACCAAGACAGATTCAATGGCATCCACAATGGCCTGATAACCCGTGCATCGGCAGTAATTGCCAGAAATTAATTCGCGAATTTCATCCCGCGTAGCCTGTTTGTGATGCTTGGTAATTTCTAAGGCTGTGAGTAGCATGCCAGATGAGCAAAACCCACATTGGAAGGCATTGTGTTTTAAAAAAGCAGCTTGTAATTCTTGCAATTCGAGGCTTTCAGTCAGGCCTTCAACTGTTTGAACATTTTTGCCATCTGCTTGAATGACCAAAGTAAGGCACCCGCGAACGACTTGTCCATCAACCATAACTTGGCATGCGCCGCAAACGCCATGCTCACAACCTAAGTGCGATCCTGTGAGACCCAATTCGTCGCGCAAATAATCGACCAAGTGCATTCGAACGGGCACTTGGGCGTCAACAGTTTCTCCGTTGACCGTAAATTGTGCATGCATGCAAATTTCAGACATGTGTTGCTCCCGCTTGCATCAAAGCTCGAGACAAAAGAACCCGAGATAAATGTTTTTTGGTGGCGGCGTTGGCCGATAAATCGCCCGCCGGGTGAAGGTCTTGTTCCAGTGCCTTTTGGGCATTGGCGATGGTCTGCTGGTTGATGGATTGCCCGACCAATGCCTTCATGGCGTGTGGCGCCAGAATGGGTTTGTCATCCATGGCCATGAAGGCCAACGAGGCCTCTCGAATGGCTTGTCCGTCTAGGCTCAAAGCCATGGCCATGCCAGCCATGGCGTAATCACCTTTGCGGCGGGCCAGTTCTGAAAATACAAATCGTTGGTTTGATGTGGCAACGGGAAATTCCACCGCAATGAGCACTTCTTGGGCTTGCACCGCAGTGCGATACAAGCTGATGAAAAATTCGCTGGCCTTGACTCTTCGCTCGCCAGTGGCACTTTGAATGATGAGTGTCGCATTCAGGGCCAAGGCTACAGCGGGGTACTCGGCCGCTGGATCGCCCAATGCCAAACTTCCGCCAATGGTGCCCTTGTTTCGAATTGCCAAATGGGCCACATAAGGAACAGCCTGCGCAAGAAGCGGCACTTGTGTCTGCACAATGTTGGAAGAAAGAATTTCTTGATGGGTACTCAGTGCGCCAATCCGAACTGCATTGCCAATTTGCTGAATGCCCTTGAGCGTATTTAGTCCACTGATATCGATCAGGATGCTTGGGTTGGCCATGCGCAAGTTGAGCATGGCCAAAAGACTTTGCCCGCCTGCCAACAATTGCGCCGATTCACCATGCGATTTGAGGGCTGAAAAAACATCCCCCATGGTTTGGGCTTTGAGGTACGAAAACGCTGGGGACTTCATTGGAAATTCCTCTTCACCAATATGTTATGGAAGCGTTCTGGAAAAGAACATCTTGACAATACTATGAGAGGGCCATTGAACTGGCATCCGCTATTACCCTAATGGGTTTAGAAATTAAGTCTCTGATTTGCGTTGGAAAAAATCTTTGATTTTGAAATTGGGTGTGAGCACCACTGCCATGGCTATCAAGATCAAAATGAGTGCAGAAATATCAGCCATAGAAACAGACTCACCCAGCACCAAGGCCCCTCCGGTCACGCCGAATACGGGTACCAACATGATGGACAGCCCACTTGAAACGGCAGACAACTTTCGAGCCACATGGAACCAAGCCACATAACTGACGGCAAAAGTGATCACGCCGCCATACAAAATGGCCAGCCATTGCAAAAAATTGGGCCAAGCCCACTGATCTGTTTCAAAAGCAACGGTGAAAAACACGAAGAAAACAAAAGCAATGAACAATGCCCAGAAGGTGAGGGCCACACCATGGAGTGCAAGCACAGTGTGTTTAACCATGGCATTGCCAATGCCCCAAGTGATTGCGGCAACCACCATGACGCCAACGCCCATTGGGTGGTTGCCCCATTGTTCACGGCTTCCCCAAGCCAGTATCACAGCTGCCGCCATGGCCAAAACAAGGCTCACGATGGACCGGGCATTGATTTTTTCTTTGTAAAGCAAGGCGCTGGCCAACAAGGCCCAAATTGGCATGGTGTAGCCAATGATGGCGGCTCGCCCAGAGTTGAGCATGCTCACCCCATAAATCATGGGCAGATGCCAGCCCACCATGTTGAACATGCTTAATTTGAAGACAGGCCACCTTTCTTTGCTGATCACAGACAAAGAAATGCCTTTGAAATAAGCATAAATTCCGATGGAGACAAAACCGACGATGAAGGTCAAAGCTCTGAATGCAGAAGGCGGGTAGCTATTGACCACATACTTCATGATGGGGTAGTTGAGGCCCCAAGACACAGTCACTACGAGAACCAGGAGCAAATCTTTGGCGTTGACTTTATTCATTCAACGACTTTAATCTGAATTACGCCGTATGGGAAATGACCCAGCAGTTAACCATCACGTGAATCTAGTTTTTCTCGTACAAATCTTTCAAGAGCGCGTGGCCGTTGGGATATTGAGCTGCGGTTCGCTTTTCTTCTTTTCGAACACGCCATTTGCGCATGGGCTGCCCGTCTCTCAATTGCTGCATCATGTAGGGCATCCAGCGGCGTGCGTTTTGCGCAGATACCAATGGGTGGTTGGCCTCTTTGGGGTGTGGCGCAATGTGCGATGGCGAATACTGAGCCACCACATTCAGGTTGTCTGAGCTGTCTGGATTGTGTGACACGATCTTGAAACCAGATTGGGTTAGCAAGTTGCGCAAGCTAGTGCCCGTGAAGTACAAGGTGTGCGCCCTAAAGAACATGTAATGCGGTGAACACAAGCGCGTGGCATTTGGCACTTCAATGTAGAGCAAGCCTTCTGGTTTGAGTTTTTCACCAATGCTGCGCAAGGCTGGTATGGGTTCTGGCAAATGCTCAAGCACATGAAACATGGAAATCAGGTCCAAAGAC